>DBGFLF010000374.1:0-1814 GCA_048528725.1 Collinsella sp. | reverse complement strand
AGGTCGCCTCGATAGAAAACACGAAGGTATCGCCCATATATACGGCCTCGAAAGGCGAGACTGACGAGGGAAGAACTAGCTGGGCACGTTTGGTGTTGTTGCCGTCGGTCAGATCGATTGCCGTTATGCCGTAGTAGACGCCCTCGTCGTTGCGGACACGCGGCGAGATGGTCAAAATGCCGTCGCTCGCGCGCGGGGCCGATGCAAAGCGGCCCGTCGATTTCCAAATTACCTCGGCCTTGGATTCATCAAGCGAGCGACGATAGCAAAACGAATCACTACTCGTTTTATTGCCGCCTGCCGAAGGCATTTTATACCAGATGACTGATGACCCGAACGCCGTGAACAGGGGCGGATCATAGTCCTTGCCACCTCGATCGAGCTCAACCACGTCGCCAGAGAGCGAAGCGCCCGACAGATTTTGAGCGTAGAGCTTCCACGATGAATTGGCAAAGTTCATCTCAACCCACGCGAATACGCCGTCGCCGGCACGAACATCGTAGAATGCGTATCCCGTGCCCTCGATAGGATCCTCGATTAATGTGGTAAGCGAGCCATCGCCCAGGTTGAGCACGCCGAGTGTGTTGGCGTGCAGTGCCGATGCGGGCGCCATCATCGCCGCGGCGTAATCGCCGTCGCAGTAGTACAGCAGCGTACCCAGAGGCAGCGTCCACGATGACGCCGGCTCAAGGTCGATGTCGACAGCCTCATACTCATCCGTAATCGAGATGATTTTGGAATCGTCCTTGATAACCTGCGGCTCGCCGGCGGCATCATCGCTGGTACCCGTTTTTTTCGAGCATCCGGCAAGCACCGTGGCAGCGCCCGCGGCAGCCCCACCGAGTACAAAGCCGCGACGCGATATTCCGTTCTTGATGTGATCGGCGATACCCATTAGGCGATCTCGGCGCGAGCGGCCTCGATAGCGCGCGTAAGCTGGTCGGCGCAGGAGGTCTTTTTCATACCGCAGGTATTACCGGCGAGAACCTCGATTACGCGATCGGCGGGAGCGCCCTCGACCAGCTTGGAGATAGCCTTGAGATTGCCGTCGCAGCCGCCGGTAAACTCAACGCCCACCACCTTGTTGCCGTCATCGGAAAGGTCAAGGTGAATATTGCGAGCACACACGCCCTGAGGCTTGTAATCAAACGAAATCATGCGATCCCCTCTCAGAATGTTATTCGAGACGACTATTATCCCCGTCTTTCCCTAAATGCAACGAGGCGCTTTGCCGGCAACACACATTACCAGCAAAGCGCCCTAAAAAGCTAACGTTATGCCCGAACCTACTCGAAGCTCAGCTGCTCCAGACGATCAAAGACCGTGTCGATACGGGTGAGGAAGTCCCACGGATCAAAGATCTCGTCGAGCTTCTCCTGACTGACGGTGCAGCGCGGGTCGGCCTCGAGACGCTCCTTAAAGGTGGGGCCGGAGACACAATCCTGTACCTCGTGCCAGGTTGCCATAGCGTTCTCCTGCACAATGGCGTACGCGTCCTCGCGGGTGATGCCCGTGTCGACGAGGGCGAGCAGTACCTTGGAAGAGAAGATGAGGCCGCGGGTCTTATTGAGGTTGGCCATCATGCGGGCGGGATACAGCTGCAGGCCGTCGATAACGCGGATGAGGCACTGGAACATGTGGTCGAGGGCGATGAAGCTATCGGCCTGGGCGACGCGCTCGGCAGAGGAGTGCGAAATGTCACGCTCGTGCCACAGGGCGACGTTATCGAAGGCAACCTGGGCGTTGGACTTCACGACGCGCGACAGACCGCAGACTTTCTCCATGGTGATGGGGTTGCGCTTGTGCGGCATGGC
>DBGFLF010000373.1:0-1536 GCA_048528725.1 Collinsella sp. | reverse complement strand
GACGCCGCCGTTGAGTGCGTACAGCAGGCACTTGGCCAGGTTGGCACGGGCGCCGAAGAACTGCATCTCCTTGCCGATGCGCATGGAGGACACGCAGCAGGCAATACCGTAGTCGTCGCCATGATAGACGCGCATGAGGTCGTCGTTCTCGTACTGGATCGAGGAGCTGGCGACAGAAGTCTTGGCGCAGAACTTCTTGAAGTTCTCGGGCAGACGGGTCGACCACAGAACGGTCATGTTGGGCTCGGGGCTGGTGCCCATGTTCTCGAGCGTGTGCAGGTAGCGATAGCTCATCTTGGTAACGAGCGTACGGCCGTCGACACCCATGCCGCCGATGGACTCGGTGACCCACTGCGGGTCGCCGGTAAACAGGGCCTGGTACTCGGGGGTACGGGCAAACTTGACCATGCGGAGCTTCATGATGAAGTGATCCACGAACTCCTGGATCTGCTCCTCGGTGAAGGTACCGTTGGCAAGGTCGCGCTCAGCGTAGATGTCGATGAACGTAGAGGTACGGCCGATGGACATAGCGGCGCCGTTCTGCTCCTTAACGGCAGCGAGGTAGGCGAAGTACATCCACTGGATGGCCTCCTGCGTGTTGGTAGCGGGGTTAGAAATGTCGAAACCATAGGTCTCGGCCATCATCTTGAGCTCGCCGAGGGCGCGGATCTGCTCCTGCAGCTCCTCGCGATCGCGGATGTTGTCGGCGGTCATGACCGTCGGGGTAGAAGCCTTCTGGGCCTCCTTGTCCTTGATCAGGTAGTCGACGCCGTACAGGGCAACACGACGGTAGTCGCCGATGATGCGGCCGCGGCCATAGCCATCGGGCAGACCGGTGATGATGTGAGCCGAGCGGCAAGCGCGCATCTCGGGGGTGTAGACATCGAAGACGCCAGCGTTGTGGGTCTTGCGCTCGAAGGTGTAGCGCTCGACAACGTTCTCATCGACCTTATAGCCGTGCTGGCTGGCAGCCTGGCAAGCGATGCGGATACCGCCGTTGACGTGCAGCGCGCGCTTGAGCGGCTTGTCGGTCTGGAGGCCGACGATGGTCTCCTTCTCGCGGTGGGCGTTATCGATGTAGCCAGCGGGGTGGCTCACGATACCCGTGACGGTCTTGGTGTCCATATCGAGGACACCGCCCTGCTCGCGCTCCTTAAGCAGCAGGTCGAGAACCTCGCCCCACAGCTCCTTGGTACGCTCAGTCGGGCCGGCGAGGAACGACTCGTCGCCCTCGTAGGGGGTGTAGTTCTTCTGGATGAAGTCTCGGACGTCAACCTCTCCCGTCCAAATGCCTTCCTTGAAGCCTTCCCATGCCTCCTGCATTGTGTAACCACGCTCCTAGTTACGTGTAATGCGGCGCTCTCTCACACCGCTGCTTATTGAATTCTTGAATGTTCGGCTTGCACTACCGGCTTCTTCCGTTCTTCACCACACGTTGGTGCAGGGAAAACGTCTGTCCACCTTGGAACTACAACCCAAAACCCAAGATTTCACCCGTCTGAGAAGGATAACATAGCGGCCCTCTCCATCTGGGCT
>DBGFLF010000372.1:0-4708 GCA_048528725.1 Collinsella sp. | reverse complement strand
TTGTCCTCGTCATCGGTCATCGTGGCGCTCTCGC
This sequence comes from Collinsella sp., assembly GCA_048528725.1. Lineage (GTDB taxonomy): Bacteria > Actinomycetota > Coriobacteriia > Coriobacteriales > Coriobacteriaceae > Collinsella. The sequence goes on along the minus strand of DBGFLF010000372.1, from coordinate 4,674 downwards.
CGGTGGTGCCCAGGGTGAGAATGGCGTCGGTGCCATTTTGCAAGTGGAAATCGATAAGGCGCTCGAGCGCGTCAAAGTCGACACTGCCGTCCTTTTTAAACGGCGTAACCAGGGCGACGATTGAGCCCTCGAGATTGCGGATGTCCATGTTCTTCTCCTTCGCCTCCGCGATCTGGATGCGTTTGTTCCATTGAGCTGCGACTGCCAGGCGCTCGTCTTGGGCGCGACGGCGGGCGCTTTCGGCGCGCGACTTGGCCAGCAGCTCTCGGCCGCACGGCAGCACGTCGAGCGTGGAAAAGTAATCGCCCGGGCGCTCGGCGCGGCGGATGAGGTCGGCCGCGCCATCGGGGCGCAGCAGGACCTCGGCGGAGCGCAGACGTCCGTTGTAGTTGTAGCCCATGGAGTAGCCATGCGCACCGGTATCGTGGATTACAAGCAGGTCACCCATGTCGATATGCGGCAGCTCGCGGTCGATGGCGAACTTATCGTTGTTCTCGCACAAGTTGCCCGTGATGTCGTACTTGTTCGTGACAGGGGCTGTGGATTTGTCGGGGCCACCCGGCTGGCCCATCACCGTAACGTGATGGTAGGCGCCATACATGGCAGGGCGAATCAGGTCGACGGCGCTTGCGTCCACGCCGATATAGTCCTTGTAAATCTGCTTTTCGTGGATGGCCTTGGTGACCAGGCATCCGTAGGGGCCCATCATAAAGCGGCCCATCTCGGTGCAGATCGCCACATCGCCCATGCCGGCGGGAACCAGGATCTCGTCGTAGGCCGCGTGTACGCCCTCGCCGATGGCGTGGATGTCGTTAGCCTGCTGCCCGGGCAGGTAGGGGATACCCACACCGCCGGACAGGTTGATAAAGGCGACATGCGCGCCCGTCTCGCGCTCCAGACGCACGGCAAGTTCAAAGAGGATGCGCGCGAGCTTGGGGTAGTAGTCGTTGGTGACGGTGTTGCTGGCAAGGAAGGCATGGATGCCAAAATTCTCGGCGCCCTTGGCCTTGAGCATACGGAAGGCCTCAAAGAGCTGTTCAGTGGTCATGCCGTACTTTGAATCGCCCGGGTTGTCCATAATGCCGTTGGAAAGCTGGAACAGACCGCCCGGATTAAAGCGGCAGCTGACTGTCTTGGGGATGGGGCCCGCGACGCGCTCGTAGAACTCGATGTGGCTGATGTCGTCAAAGTTGACGATGGCGCCCAGCTTATCGGCGAGCTCAAAGTCCGCTGCCGGCGTGTCGTTGGACGAGAACATGATGTCATGGCCGGTGATGCCCAGCGAGCGGGCGATCATGAGCTCGGTATAGCTCGAGCAGTCGCAACCGCAGCCGTATTCGTTGAGAATGGAGATAAGCGCCGGGTTGGGATTGGCCTTGACGGCAAAGTACTCCTTAAATCCTGGATTCCACGCAAAGGCGTCACGTACTTCTTGCATGTTGCGACGGATGCCCGCCTCGTCGTATAGACGAAACGGCGTGGGGAACTGCTCGACGATGTGTTCGAGCGTCTCCTTGTCCACAAACGGCCGCTTTGCCGCATATGCCTCGTTGGGGGTCAGTGCCATGTCCCGTAAACCTCGCTATCCAGACGGCGCCATCGGCGCATCGAATCCGCATAGCGTGGACCCAATGTCCGGATAGCGCTCCCGCATTGCTGCAGACAGTCCTGCGGGTGTTTCCCGCAGGCCCACCAGGCTGTTCGTGCCCGAAAAACCCAGTTCGGCGGGTTTCGCCTCCCCGCGGGGTCAAAGTCTGCCGACTCGCCCGCGGATCTTCGTGCCCGCGCCTCTATCAAGTGGTAAAGACCCTACCACGTTGCACTTTACCAAACAAGAGTATTCGTATATAACGTTTAAAAAATGCAGGGATATGCTAGAAACAAGGGCGTCACAATTCTGCATCACAATATTGTGTGAATGGATATGCCCCATGAAAGGATCCTTTATGACCGAGCTCCAAGAACTCCGTCGCTATCGTCGCGACCTGCATCGCATTCCGGAGCTCGACTTCGATCTTCCGCAAACCATCGCCTATATCGAGGACGTGCTGGCGCCGCTCGCCTGCGAGGTAGTTCATCCGTGTCCGAGTTGTGTCTGTGCGTTTTTCGATGCTGGCGTGGGCGCCTCGCATGCTATGGCGATTCGTGCCGATATGGACGCGCTGCCCATCGAGGAGGCGACGGGCGCGGCTTTCGTCTCGATGCATCCCGGCAAGATGCATGCCTGTGGCCACGATGGGCATATGGCTATGGCACTTGCCGCTGCAACCAATGTGGACCGTACGATTCGCGAGCAGCCGGGTGCGCTTAAGCGCAACGTGCTCTTTGTGTTTCAGCCTGCCGAGGAAACGACCGGTGGCGCAAAGACGGTGTGCGAAAGCGGCGTGTTCGAGCGCTATGGTGTCGACCGCATCTTTGGGTTTCATGTTTGGCCCGACCTGCCCGCCGGTACGCTGGCGAGCTGTTCTGGCCCACTGTTGGCGCGCTCGAGCGAGACGCATATCCACATCCACGGAGCGAGCATCCATATCGCCAAGACCTACGGCGTGCCGGTCGAGGAGTCGCACGATGCGGCCCTGGCGGCAGCGAAGTTTTTGGTTGCCGAGCGCGAGCTGATGGACGGGCTGGGCGACGATGAGCCCTGCATCGGTAAGTTCGGCTTGCTGCAGGCCGGTACGGTCTGCAATGCGGTGGCGGGGGAGGCGCACGTCGCCGGCAGCCTGCGTGTATTTACGGACGATATGTTCGACCGTGCGCGCGAAGGCGTACGCCGCGTGCTGGACGAGGCCTGTGCCGCGACGGGCTGCACGTATGACCTGGACTTTGCCGAAGGGTACCCGCCGGTCGACAACGATCCTGACCTGTTTGCCCGCATTGCGCCCGTCCTGCCCGAGTTGCAGCTCGTTGACGAGCCGTTGCTGATTGCCGAGGATTTCGCCTTCTATCAGCGTCATCTGCCGGGGGTGTTTTTCTTGCTGGGGACGGGCGTACCAGCCGGGCAAGACAACCCAAGTGACGCCGAGGGCTGTCCCGCTTACGCGACAAACGCCCTGCACACCGATACCATGCTCTTTGACGAGGAAATCCTGCTCAAAGGCCTCGACGTCTACAAACAATTACTTACGCTCGATTAGGTTCCTGTGTCAGTTACTCAGAATATACGAACAAATGTACGCTATAATATGAGCGCTATCGGGTTTGCTTTGAGTAGAGACAGGGGATGGCTTGGAATGTTGAAATCGTCGATTACCACAAATGAGGAGGCTGCGGGCGGCCTGCTGTCGCTGGTAACTCCAGGGGAGCTTCTTAAGGAGGAGTTTCTTGTCCCCATGGGCATTTCCCAATATCGTCTTGCAAAGGAGACCGGGATTCCGGCTCAGCGCATCGGGCAGATTGTTTTGGGCAAGCGCCGTGTGACGGCTGACACCGATCTTTGTCTTTGCCGCTACTTTGGTCTGACGGATGGCTATTGGCTTCGCGCTCAGATGGCATTTGACCTTGAAGCCGAGAAAAGAAGAATCGAGCCGGGGCTCGACAGGATCGTTCCTGTCCAGCGGGCTATCGCAATGTAGATCACGAGGGCACGGGGAATAGGGCAATGAACAAACAACGCCGGCCAACTGCCGTGTATAGTCCGGGTGGGTGCGGATGTGGCTTGTTGCTGCTTCCGGTTGTTGTTGTGAGCATTGGCGTGATGTTTGCGCTTGCTGGGGTGGCCGCGGCGGCGCTCGTGCTGCTAATTGTGGCCATTGGCGTGACAATCTGGCTCTATCGCTGCCGCGAGCAGCGTCGTGCCGACGGCAAGTCTAATGTCGGATGGATTATCTTTCTCGTCATTGCCTACCTATTGAGCATCAACTATCTGGTGTTCTTTGTTTTGCTGATGATTGGCACCTTTACCGGAGAGCCCGTCACGGTGGGATAGGTTTTGCCTGAGTCGGGCGGGTACGCTGTCGATCGATGGCCCCGGGATGACCTCTGATTCAAGTCACCGGGGCTCAATTTTTACCCATTTGCAGTCTCCATGGCAGAATAGGCGGCGACCGACACCCGCGAGTGGCTTGGCATTAGACTGTTGTCAACAGCCGAGATCGCCCTCGCGCATCAGGCTGACGAGCCCCGGCAGTAAGGAGCGCCATGAGCCGAATCATCGACGTCGCAGGAACCAAGCTTTCGATCCCGGAGGGATACCTGCCCATGCAGCCCATGCCCGACGACCCTCCCGGATCCCTGCCTTTGGGCATGGAGGGGCCGTCCGCCATGTGCTTCCTCATGGTCTTCCCCATCCCGCACGAGCAAGCCATGCCCTATGACGATCCCGACGAGGTGATCGAGGGCATCCACTGCTCCCTCGCGCAAGACCAGGGGCTCGTCGAGGTCAACACCCCCGCGACCGCCAAGGGAAAACGGGTCATTTACAGCGTGGTCAAGACCGCCGTGCAGCCCGCGGGCACCCAGTACGCGCTCACGCTCAACCTCGAGTGCCCGGTGCACGACCTCTGCATCCAGGGCTTCTTCGATGAGGCCGGGGCGACGGGCATGCGCGATGCCGCCGTCTTCTCTATGACGGGCGCGTCTCCCGACGATTGGCGGCGCGACCCCTACGACCGCGCCATCACCGATGGGTGCCTGATGAATCGCTCCGAGCTTCCGGAGTACGACCCGGCGTTTCCC
>DBGFLF010000371.1:0-2665 GCA_048528725.1 Collinsella sp. | reverse complement strand
CATAGTCGGCGATGGCCTCGTGAATGCCGCCGTTTTCGTAAGCCTGCGAGGGGAAGATATGCCCCTGCCAGCGGGAGATGAGCGCGCTCATGCCGTTTCTGGCGCACAGCGCAAAGAGCTTCTCCTGCAAAATATCATAGTCCTCAAACCGGTCTTTCTCGCGCGTGGAGTTAAGGATCCAGTTGCCGATATAGACGAGATCCAGCAGCCGCCGGAACTCCTTGTCGGTGAGCTCAATGTTCATCCGGTCATCCCTCCCGACGGGAGCAGCGCCCCCGAAAAATGGCTGGCATCCGCAGCGGTCGGCGGCGGATGCGCTTGTGCTACCATTATAGCAAACGGTGACGGGAAATTCTACACCATTTTTCTGTTGCGAAGTTGGACAAAACAGTATATAGTAATAGAATCGCACAATTATGCAAAGGAGGCGGCGTATGCGGGTCGTTATCACGATCGAGGGCGCTCAGGCGGATGTTCTGGAGCAGGAGCCGGACGAACAGGTGCAGTTTTCGACCGACGGGGAATATACCTGCGTCGACGGCTGCGGCATGCTCACCTATCCCGAGAGCGAGCTGACCGGCATGGCCGGTACGCTCACCACCATCACCTTTACGCCGTCAAACGCCGTGCTCAAGCGCACCGGCACCGTCACGAGCCGGATGGTCTTTGCCCCCGGCACGCGCAACACGTTTTTGTACCAGACGCCGTACGGCACGAGCACGGTCGGACTGGAGACGCAGCGCTACCGCTCCACGCTCAGTGAGCGAGGCGGCGTGCTGGAGCTGCTGTACGTTGTGGATTTTGACCACGCCTGCGCCAACCGCAACCGACTCAGGATCACTGTCAGAGAACAATAAAGATTATAGAATAGAGGGTAACTGATTATGGCCAATCGAATCGAACAGGCACGCGCCGCTGTGGATGCGTGCATCCGGGAAGCATATCTGCGTGCCGTCGCCGCGGGCGAGCTGCCCGAGGGCGCGGAGATCCGCGGCAGCGTTGAGCAGCCGAAGGACACCGCCAACGGCGACTTTGCCGCAAACCATGCCATGGCATCGGCCAAGACCATGCACATGGCGCCGCGCAAGATCGCCGAGGCGCTCATCGCGCACATGGAGCTCGGCGGCTCATGGTTTTCCGGTGTTGAGGCGGCAGGTCCGGGCTTTTTGAACTTCCGCCTGTCCGACAAGTGGTATCAGGACGTGCTGTCCGCCGTCGAGAGCTCCGGCGCGGATTACGGCCGTGTGGACGACGGTCACGGGGAGAAGGTCATGGTGGAGTTCGTGTCCGCCAACCCCACCGGCCCCATGACGATCGGCAACGCGCGCGGCGGTGTGCTCGGCGACGCGCTCGCGTCCGTGCTCGAGCGCGCGGGCTACAATGTCTGGCGCGAGTTCTACGTCAATGACGCCGGCAATCAGGTCGACCTGTTCGGCAAGTCCATCGAGGCGCGCTACATCCAGCTCATCGAGGGTGAGGACGCGGTCGAATTCCCGGACAACGGCTACCACGGCGACGACATCAAGGCGCTTGCCAAGCTCATCTACGAGCGCGACGGCGACAAGTACCTCACCGTGCCGAGCGATGAGCGCTGCGCGGCGTTCGTGGCCTTCGGTCTGCCGTACAACATCGCGCGCATGCAGCGCGACCTTGAGCGCTACCGCATCCACTTTGACCAGTGGTTCCTCGAGAGCAGCCTGCATAGCTCCGGCTACGTGGCCGAGACCGTGCAGCTGCTCGCGGATGCCGGCCTGACGTATGAAAAGGACGGCGCGCTCTGGCTGCGCAACACCGACCTCGGCGCCGATAAGGACGAGGTCCTGCGCCGCTCGAACGGCTTTTATACCTACTATGCGGTCGACATCGCCTATCACCGCAACAAGTTCATCGAGCGCGGCTTTGACCGCGTCATCGATGTCTGGGGCGCTGATCATCACGGCCACGCCATCCGCTTCGCTGCGACCATGCGCGCGCCTGCGCTCGGCCTTGAGGGACGCAAGCTCGATTTCCTCATCATGCAGATGGTGCGCCTCATGCGCGGCGACGAGATCGTCAAGGTCTCCAAGCGCACGGGCAAGGCGCTCTCGCTCGCCGACCTCATGGACGAGATCGGCGTGGACGCCTGCCGCTTCTTCTTCAACGCCAAGCCGGATACGCACCTCGAGTTCGACCTCGACCTCGCCGTGCGGCAGGACAGCGAAAACCCCGTCTACTACGTCCAGTATGCGCACGCGCGTATCTGCACGCTGCTGGCTGCCATGGCGGAGAGCGGCTGCACCGTGCCCGCCGCGGCGGATGTCGACGCAGCGCTGCTCTCGACGCCGCAGGAGCGCGAGCTCATCAAGCAGCTCGCCATGCTCCCGGAGGAGATCCACCTCGCCGCGCGCGATTACGATCCCAGCCGCATCAACCGCTATGTGACGGAGCTGGCCGCGCGCTTCCACCGCTTCTACAATGTCTGCCGCATCAAGGACGCGGAGCCCCTCGTGCGCGACGCCCGCCTGAAGCTGGCCGACGCGACGCGCTGCGTGCTCGAGATCGGTCTGGGCATCATCGGCGTGACCGCACCGGAAAAAATGTGATTCTTACAAACACAAGCTGCCCTCTCCCACGTATGCGGGGGAGGGCAGCTTGTTCGTATAGGCCCGAAAACGGCAACAACGTG
>DBGFLF010000370.1:0-18265 GCA_048528725.1 Collinsella sp. | reverse complement strand
AGAATCTGGTATAGAATGAATCAAGCTGTTGGACATCCGGCATTCGTCAAGCTTGCGGCAAGTTTTTGGTCAAGTGGGCAAAAAGGGATAGCAAAAAGGCCCCCGCAAAGCGGAGGCCTTAGGCAAGGCTATGTCGAGGTGCAGGATTCGCGCTACTCGCAGAGCGAAAGGGCGGCCTCGTCGGCAACGACAACGCAGTTGGTGTGCAGCTGCAGGATCGAAGCCGGGCACGCGGGCGTAACCGGGCCATAGCACATGTCATGCACGGCCTGAGCCTTGGCCTCGCCGTTGGCGACGACCAGGATCATGCGGGCATACATGATGGTCTGGGTACCCATGGTGTAGGCCTGACGGGGAACATCGTCGATGCTGTCGAACAGGCGGCTGTTGGCCTGAATGGTGCTCTCGGTGAGGTCGACGCAGTGCGTGCCCTTGGAGAAGTGGTCATCGGGCTCGTTGAAACCGATGTGGCCGTTGTTGCCAATGCCGAGCAGCTGCAGATCCGGGTAACCGGCGGCGGCGACGATCTTGTCGTACTCAGAGCAGGCAGCGGCGGCGTCGGGGTTGGAACCGTCGGGCACATGCGTGTTGTTCAGGTCGATGTTGATGTGATCGAAGAAGTTCTCACGCATAAAGTAGTGATAGCTCTGGGGATCGTCGTGCGAAAGGCCACGATACTCGTCCAGGTTGTAGGTGCTGACCTCGGCAAAGTCGACGTCGCCCTTCTCGTACCAAGCAGCGAGCTGCTTGTAGGCGCCAATCGGGGTGGAGCCGGTGGCAAGACCCAGCACGCAATCGGGCTTGAGGATAACCTGCGCCGAGATGATATTGGCGGCCTTGCGGCTCATATCCTCGTAGTCTTTAGCTTTAATGATCTTCATTACGCGTCCTTTCTCGTACAAGAGAGGCAAGGCTCCCTTTACAAGCACTTGCCCGCGGCCCGCGTCGGCCGCAACCAACGTGTGCGGCCACCAGGGCGAGGTCGCGTAATGTATGTGTCTCGTGTCTAGCCGCGTCGAGGCCCCTGCCCGTCCACGGTGACCCGAAGCCTTTTAGCTTCGGACAAATCCCATCTTGCCACGGAGGGCGTCCTCTTTCAAGGGCGCCCTCCGTAAACGTGTTTGAATTGTAGGCTAATGGCCACGTGCACTTGCTATCGCTCGCGAGCAACGATGAGCTGGTCCATCTCTTCGACATGCACGCCAACGGAGCCCTTGATGCTCGAGAACTCAACGGAGTTGCACACCAAGATGGGAACCGTCACATCGTAGCCCTCGGCAGCAATTGCCTCGCGATCGAACTCAATGAGTACATCGCCCTTATGGACGATGTCACCCACTTGCGCATGTACGGTAAAGTGCTTGCCCTCGAGCTGAACAGTGTCCAAGCCAACGTGGATGAGCACGTCCAAGCCATCGACCGTGTTGAGCGCAACGGCGTGTCCCGTGGGAAAAATGGCCTCGACCTTGGCGTCTGCCGGCGCAATCACGCGCGTACCCGTAGGCTGAATCGCCACGCCCTGGCCCAAAAGGCCGGTGGCAAATGTCTGGTCATTGACCTCGGACAACGGAATGACGTCGCCCGAGATGGGAGCATCCAGCGTAAGGACTCGACCACGCATACCAAAAGACCTTAGGACTTTAGTGAACATGATCCCCCTCGGACATACCAATCAACCAAAATAGCTTTAACAGTTTACCACTTGGCACCCGTTTTTGACCATTAGGGAAGTTCGCGCTTGACAACCTCGACGATGTCGTCGACAACACGCTGAGTCAGCTCGTGCGTCTCCGCCTCGGCCATAACGCGGACCAGCGGCTCGGTACCGCTCGGACGCACCAGAATGCGGCCGCGGCCGTCAAGCTCCTTCTCGGCAGCAGCGACGGCATCCCAGATGGGCTGGCAGTCGTCCAGGCCGGCCTTGTTGTCGGAGTGCACGTTGACAAGCACCTGCGGGTACTTCTTCATGATGCCAGCGAGGTCGGTAAGCGTGCGACCAGTGCGCTTGAGCACGGCCAGCAGCTGCAGGGCCGTCACCAGGCCGTCGCCGGTGGTGTTGTGCTCCAAGAAGATGATATGGCCGGACTGCTCGCCGCCGATGACGGCGCCGTCCGCGAGCATGCGCTCCAAAACGTAGCGGTCGCCCACGGCGGTCTGGACCATCTCGAAGCCCTGCTCCTTCATAGCGATGGAGAAGCCCAGATTGCACATAACGGTCGAGACAATCTCGGAGTTGGCGAGCTTGCCACGAGCGGCGAGGTCGGAGCCGCAGATGGCCAGGATGTAGTCACCGTCGATCTCGTTACCCTCGCTGTCCACAAACAGTACGCGGTCGGCGTCGCCGTCGTGGGCCAGACCGATGTCAGCATGGGTGCGCAGCACGAGCTCGCGCAGGGGCTCAAGGTGAGTAGAGCCGCACTCGACGTTAATGTCAGTGCCGCAGTAATCGGTATTGATGGCATGGACTGTGGCACCCAGGCGCTGCAGCGCGGCGGGCGTAGTCTGGCAGGAAGCACCGTGACCGCAGTCGACGGCAACGACCAGGCCATCAAGCCTCAGGCCATCGAGCGTATCGATAGCGTGGTCGACGTATGCCTTGCGAGCGTCCTTCATCTTGATAATGTGGCCAACGCCGGCGCCAGTCGGCAGCGTGTCGGCAGCCATGGCCTCCTCGGACATGACCCAGGCGCTGATCTCTTCCTCGACCGCGTCGGGAAGCTTCATGCCCTTGCGGCTAAAGAACTTGATGCCGTTGAACTCCGGCGGATTATGCGAAGCGGAGATGACGATGCCGCCGTCGAGCTCGTTCTGAACGGTGAGCAGCGCCACGGCCGGCGTAGGGATAACGCCGCAGCAGTGCGGACGGCCGCCCTCGGCCATAATGCCGGCGGTCAGAGCGCTCTCGAGCATGGTGCCCGAAAGGCGCGTGTCGCGACCGACACAGATATCCGGACCAAGGAACTTGGTCGCCGCGCGGCCCAGGCGAAACGCGAGGTCGCACGAGAGGTCGGCATTGGCGACGCCACGGACGCCGTCGGTACCGAAGATGTTCTGGGGCATAGGATTGCTCCTTCCCTAGCGGGCGATATGCAACCGCCCACCCTAGTCGAAAAAGAAAAGCGGGACCCGCCGAGCAATCGGCAGGCCCCGCTTGTACATTGTATCTCGTAAGGAGATAAAACCTTAGCGCTTGGAGAACTGGGGAGCGCGACGGGCCTTCTTGAGGCCGTACTTCTTGCGCTCGACCACGCGAGCATCGCGCGTAAGGAAACCGGCCTTCTTGAGATCAGCACGGTAATCGCCAGCGTTCAGAAGGGCGCGAGCGATGCCCAGACGCAGAGCGCCGGACTGACCGGAGATGCCGCCGCCATCGCACAGAGCGATAACGTCGAACTGACCGGCGGTGTCGGTCACCTTGAAGGGAGCAAGGGCATTCTCAACGAGCTGATGACGGCCGAAATACTGCTCGGCGTCACGCTTGTTGACAGTCACCTTGCCGGTGCCGGGGACGAGACGGACGCGGGCGACGGCGTTCTTACGACGGCCGGTACCCTGGTAGACAACGGTGTTCTCAGCCATCTTTAAGCCTCCAGCTCAATCTTCGTGGGGTTCTGGGCAGCGTGCGGATGCTCGGCACCAGCGTAGACCTTAAGCTTGGTCATCTGGGCACGGCCGAGGGTGGTCTTGGGCAGCATGCCGCGAACGGCGCGCTCGATGACCTTCTCCGGATGCTTCTCCATAGCCTGGCGGAAGCTCTCAGCCTTGAGGCCGCCGTTGTAGCCGCTGTGGCGATAATAGGTCTTCGTGTCGGCCTTGTTACCGGTAAGCTGGACCTTATCGGCGTTGATGACGACAACGAAGTCGCCGCAGTCGCTGTTGGGCGTGAACTGGGGCTTGTTCTTACCGCGCAGGATCATTGCGATCTGGGTGGCAAGACGGCCCAGGACAGCACCATCGGCGTCGACGAGAACCCAGTTGCGCTGGACCTCGCCCTGCTTGGCGTAGTGAGTCGATTTCGAAATCACTTAGACTCCTCCATGTACAGTACGTGTTGTTACAGAGATTCACGGGGCTCTGCAAGTAACCCGTCCATATTACCCCGCTCGCCGTACGAGTCAACAGGTATTTTGGCTCCGACCAGAGTTTCTGCACATGTCATCCACGAGCCGTGATTTTCCAGCTCTTTAGCTGTTGCCATTTATTGAGGGTTCGCCGTCGTTAGCGCTCAACGAACTCTTGGATTTCCGCGAGCAGGCGCTTTGCCTCCTGACGGCCCTGGATATACAGGTCGAGGAGCTTTGCCGAATCGTGCTCGACATGGCCGACCTCGACCGGCTTTTGCGGAGCGACGACCAACGCACGGCCCTCGCGCTCATACTTCCACAGATGCATGCGCTGGATGTTGTAACGGTCGTGGCGTGTCTCGATAGCCTCGAGCAGATAGGGGTAGTCGGCATAACGCGCACGCGCGGCCGGCAAAAACTCGTAGGGCTTTTTCTCATACGAACGGTCCTGCGTGACGATGACGACCGCACGGTCGAAGCCCGTCTCCTCCAGCACGTGCTCGATGGGGACCGAATCGGCCACGCCGCCGTCGACGTATTTGTGCCCGTCAATCTCGACCGGCGGCGTCACCAGCGGCAGCGACGTCGAGGCGCGCACGGCATCGAGGTCAAGCACGGCGCTTTTGACCGGGAGATACGTGGCGGTTCCAAAGAGCATGTCCGTCGCGACGGCGAACATCTCGATGGGGCTCGCGTCGAACGTCTCGCTGTCAAAGGGATCCAGGCGGTCCTGGACATCGTTGAAGATGAAGTCGTAACCCACAATGGAGCCCGTGGACGCAAACGATGCGGCGCCCATGAAGCGGCTATCGTTGCAGAAAGCCAGGTTGATGCGGTTGGCACGGCCGATCTGGTGCGACTTGTAGTTCACGCCGTTGAGGGCGCCGGCCGATACGCCATATACCGCCGGAATCTCGACGCCGGCCTCCATGAGAACGTCGAGCACGCCCGCAGTAAACTGCCCGCGAAAACTACCGCCCTCCAGGACGAGCGCGACCTTGCCGGCGTTCTTTGCCTTATCTTCTGCAGTCATGTTGACCTCCTGCGATTGCGTTTTGGCTTTCTTCTACCCAGTTTTGGGATGGCGAGCGCGCAGGTTTTTTGAGGCGGCAAGTGAAGCGGAAAGTGTGTCCCAGTTTGAGGCGAGATTCCGGGATGCGCTTTCCGCTTGGACCGCCGCTGGGAAAGCGCGTCCCGTTCTGAGCGCGGATTCCGGGATGAACTTTCCGCTAGCCATTCATTTGGAAACTGCATCCCATTCCGAACGAGGATTCCGGGATGTACTTTCCGCTTGAGCTGCCATTGGGAAAGCATATCCCACTCTACGGCTCGATTCCGGGTCGCAGTTTCCGCTTGAGGCATCATCCGGAAACTACATCCCAGTCTGAGCGCGGATTCCGGGATGGACTTTCCGCCTGGGCCGCCATTGGGAAAGCGTGTCCCGGTCTGCGTTGCCAAGGCGTTTTCTTTACGGCCGCGCCCTGCATAGAGTTCGATTCTCCGCGGTTTGGGGAATCCGTTGATGGGTTGAGGCCGGGGCAAGACGCCCGATCGGCATCGCATCTATATCTAGCTGGGGCATTGCGCGGAGAATCCGCGTATTTGCTTCGCAAATCCGCACCGGCTTCGGCCGCCTGCCGGCGTCCTCACCCGCGGGCTAAAAACGCTCACGCCCTGCACAGAGTTCGATTCTCCGCGGTGCGGACTAGAAATAAAAAGGCAGGTAGATACGAATATCTACCTGCCTGTTACTTCTGGTGGAGGCGCGGAGAATCGAACTCCGGTCCGCGAAAGCCCCCTGATTGGCATCTCCAAGCTCAGTCGCTGGTTTAGTCTCGGACGCTTTGCGCGCAGCGACACGCTCGCGGCGTCCTAACCGGTTCGGTCTTAGCCTGCGCCATACCGATTACGTGCGCAGGAGCATTCCCCTAAAATGACGTCGCACCGGTGGCGGGGAAATCACCGGGTTGACGCGCCGCTATAAATTAAGCAGCGAGAGCCATAGGCTCAAAAGAAGAGTTGTTGTCAATTCAATTTGACGGTACCCCTGTTTAACGAGGCGAGGAGACCTCGGCTTGCTTCCTCTCTCAGAGCTATCGTGTCGAAACCAGTCGCCCCCGAATGTCGGGAAAGTCTGGATGGTATCGGGCCTACAAACACCCGATAACCGTCGACTTTTCAAGGAACATACGGGGCGAGCCCCGCTTGTGATGAGTTATCTTACCACGTTCTGAAAGCAGGCAGCTGTTCTATGCACGAGCTGTGAAGACCCCAATGTGCGCCGCACTTCGCACTTTTGCTACCGATCGCGTCACGTATATTTTCGCCAAGCAAAATTGACCCGTCGAAAGGACCGTTATGGATACCAAGCAGCAACTCGTCAATGCCCTCGCAGGCCTGGGCTCAACCATTACCGAAGCTATGGATGTCATCGAAGGCTTTGTCCCCTGCGGACATCCAGCCCTCACGGTTTCGAACGCCCTTGTTGCGCTGGACGCTGACGATGATGCAGCTCTCGCCCAGCAGCTTGAGACCGTCGAGGGCTTTATCGACCACGTGAGTGAGAACCGCGGCGTGGCCGCCTACCACGGCATCGAGGTCGAGCTCGCGGGTCCCAAAGCCGATCTGTTCGCAGCAATCCGCGAGGTAGGCGCCCTTATGCAGACCGCAGGCGTCAAGAACACCCAGGTCAATGAGTGGGTCTACCGCAGTCTGGCAGCACTCGACAGCTCCGACGAAAAGGCCGCCGAAAAGCTCGCAGAAAGCCCCACCATTAAGGCCGAGCTTTTGTAAATAGCAGACGCGGGCTCCTTGGCGCATTGTCGTCCAAGAGGCCCGCAACTAGTTCGCGTCAACCGATAGCCGCGCCGCCGCGTTCGGCCAAAGCAAGAATCGGCATTATTTGGCGCGGGGTCTTCGCTGCAAGATCGGCATGTTCGAGCAGCTTGCGATCGTTGGTCACCAAGTAATCGACCTGCGCGCGCTTGCACGCGGCGAGTACCAAGTTGTCCTCGTAATCGCGATGGAGCGCTAAGTATTTGTCGGCCAGCCAAAGGTCCGATGCATCTGCACCCACGGCCGTGGCGTTTTCGGTCATGTTCCGAACAAACGCCAACGCCGCATCGCCAATTGCACGGGCAGATGCCTCGTCGAACGCTCCCCCGCTGGCAAGAACGCTACGCTTCAGCTCGTGTTGGACAACGTACAGCACGTCCTTAGCGATATGCACCGGGAAGAACAGCAACGCCCCCGTCTCCGTCGCCCGCCCAATAAACGCACGCGCGGCAAGCGACTCGGCATGGTCGACGCAAAACGAATCAACCCATACGTTGGCGTCCACCATTATTTTGAGGGAAGCCCCGCTCACAGGATCATCCCCTTTTGGCGATAGCGCTCGTCCATGGCTTCGGAATAGATTGTGTCCCAACCGCGATCGTCGGATACGGGCGACGTAGCGATGCCCAAATCTGCATAAAGCCGGTCTGCCGCTGTCCACGACGCGGCGAACGGAGTATCGTGCGCGACGGTCTGTTGCCGGCCATCAACGGCAGACAGCACTTCTTCACACTGCCCGCCACCCTGTGCGACTTTGGCCACGACCTTTTTGATGAGCTCGGGCAGTGACCCGCCCGAAAGCCGCAGTGCCTCCTCGGCACGGTTCTTGACCTGGCGATCCACGCGAACGTTCACCTGCGCCATGCCGCTAACAGCACCCACGTTGATTCCACTCCCTTCAAATGCTAGCACCGCTAGCAACACTATATAGAGAAGCTAGCAAATGGTCAAATGCAAAAGGCCTGCGCCCAGACGACACCGATGCCGTCTGGGCGCAGGCCAGATACCGTGAGCGAACACGTCTGCTAGCGCAGGTAAGCCTTTGCGTTGCCCAGGCTGTAGGCGATCGTCGAGCCGTTGTGCAGCAGCGACGACGCCTGCGGGGTAATCGCGCCGGTAATGCCCAGTGCCAAGAGCGCCGAGTTGGTGAGCATCACCTTGGAATACGAACTCGTCAGACGGTCGACAAGCCCCTGGCTCATGCGGCGCAGGCGCACGATTGCGGCCAGATCCGTATCGGTCAGGATGATATCGGCGACCTCCTTGGCGATGTCACTTCCACCGCCCATGGCCAGACCCACATCGGCCAGACCCAGCGCCGGTGAGTCGTTGACGCCGTCGCCCACCATGGCAACGTGGCGCCCCTCGCCCTTAATGCGCTCAACATACGCGTACTTGTCCTCGGGCAGTAGCTCGGCCTTAAACTCGTCGACACCTGCCTCGCGAGCAATGCGCTCGGCCGTGCGCTCCGAATCGCCCGTGAGCATAACGACATGCTTGACGCCCAGCGCATGCAGGTCGGCGATGGCCTCGCGGACCCCGGACTTGAGCGGGTCCTCGATACCGAGCACGCCGACGACCTTGCCATCGACCGCCAGATACAGCGGCGACAGGCCCTGCATCTGGAGCTCGATTTGCTCCTTAATGTCGGACTCGAGCTGCGCGCCCTCATCCTCGAATACAAAGTGCGCGGAACCGATGATGGCGCGACGCTCCTCAATGGACGAGGCAATGCCGTGCGCCACAATATACTCGACAGCAGCGTGACGCTCGCGGTGCTCGAGCCCGCGCTCGCGTGCCGCATTGACCACGGCACGCGCCACCGGATGCGGAAAATGCTCCTCCAGGCAGGCGGAAAGGCGCAGGACCTCGTCCTCGCTCCAGCCATCGGTGGTGAGCACGCAGGCAAGACGCGGCTGCGCCTCGGTGAGCGTGCCGGTCTTATCAAACACAATGGTGTCGGCCTTGGCAAACGACTCAAAGTACTTGGCGCCCTTGACCATCACGCCCATCTTGGCGGCATCGCTCATGGCAGTCATGACGGCGACGGAACCCGTGAGCTTGAGTGCACACGAGTAGTCGACCATCAGTGCCGCCGAGGTCTTGATGAGGCTGCGGGTGGTAAGCGCGACCAGGCCCGCGAGCAGGAAGTTCCACGGGACGATCTTGTTGGCGAGGTCCTCCATGTGCGACTGGCCCTCGGACTTGAGCGAGTCGGCCGTCTGCACGAGCGAGACAATCGAACGCAACTTGGTCTGAGCCGTGTTAGCGCGCACGCGCACCAAGATGCCGCCGTCTTCCACGACGGTACCGGCGAACACGTCGTCGCCCACGCTGCGCTCGACGGCCAGCGGCTCGCCGGTCAGGGTCGCCTGGTTGACCATAGCGCTCCCCTGCTCGACAACACCGTCGATGCAAATGGACATGCCAGTGCGCACAGCGACCAAGTCGCCGGGCTCAAGCTCGGTCGCGGCAACGCTTACCTCGGTGTCGCCGACGACCTTTTGCGCCTTGTCGGGTACGTCGAGCAGCGAGTTGATGAGCTCGTTTTCGCTCATGGCGCGGGTGTAGTCCTCGAGCAGCTCGCCCACGTTGAGCAGAAACATCGTCTGACCCGCGGTGTCGACATCACGCTTGACGAACGAAATGCCGATAGCCGAAGCGTCGAGCACAGGAACGGTCAGGCGCGGCTGCGCCAGCTCATGAAGGGCAGCGCGCAAAAATGCCATGTAACCGGCCACGACAAAGATGGCACGCAGCGGCGTAGGCAGGAACCAGCGGCGCGCGTAATGGGCACCGACGAGTGTCGCCAGGTCCATAACGAGTTTGTGCTTGCGCGGCTCGAGTTGCATCACGTAGCCCGACTTGGCATCGGCGATAGCTTGAGCATCGAGTGCGCCTAGGGCGTCGAGCACGCTTGCGCGGCGCGGCTCGTCGTACTCCAGCGCCATCTGGCCAATGCGGCCATACACGCGCACCTTGTGCACGCCATCGATGTCGCCGCCAAGCTTAAGAAGTGCGTCGAGATCGCTCTCTGGCACAGGACCCGCCAATTGAAGACGGGTCCTGCCGGGGATCTCGCTAATAATCGAGAATCTCATAGTTTGTGCCTGGGAGCGTTACTCGGCTGCCTCGTCAGCAGCGGCCTCGCTCTGGGTGATGTAGGCCGCCTCGGCAACCATGTCGTCGACATTAGCCTTGGCCTGCTCGACCATGTCCTGGTAGCAGTTCTTGACGCGCATACCGCACGCGATGCCCTGCACGCAGGCATTCTTGACCGGAGCGCTGGTGAGCAGCTTGATGCCGGCCGTGCCAAGCAGAAAACCGCCACCGACAAGCAGGGTATTGAACGTCGACTTCTTCATGTTGCTTCTCCCTTTTGCCGCATTGGACGCGGCACGGTGCCTCAGCACCCGAGTAAACAAGTTTGCTCGAGCACACTTTTGGAAAATAGTTTAGTTTATCTAACTATTAAGTTCAACAAAGGTTAGCTTTTTGGAAATCTTGATGCGCGATGTGACCAAAGGGACAGCCCCTTTGCCACCCGCACAAAAAATGAGGGCGCCAACGGCACCCTCATTCACCAAATTCCATTCAGCCCGCCTGACCCGAACGGCCGAGTCGTTGTAGAACCCGGGAGCCCCGGCAGGGCGGGTGCTTCCTCAAAATGCGTTCCGCACGCAAAGAAGGCCACTTAATGTGGCCTTCGTCTTGCGCAGGACTGTTCGAAATTTTGAGGAAGCACCCGCCCTGCCGGGGCTCCCGGGTTCCCGCTTACGAGAGCGACGTTCTCAGCAACTCGTTGAAGAGCTTCGGGTTGCCCTTGCCGCGACTCGCCTTCATGCACTGGCCCACCAAAAAGCCGATGACCTTTTGGTTACCGTCACGATACTGCTGCGCCTGATCGGCACAGTTTGCCAGCACCTCGTCCACGATCGGCTGCAGCGCGCCGGCATCGCTCACCTGACGCATGCCGCGCTCGTCGACGATCTTGTTGGGGTCGTCGCCGGTCTGGGCCATGGCCTCAAAGACCTCGTGCGCCTGGTTGGAGCTGATGGCATCGGTCGCCAGCAGCTTGGCAAGGGCTGCCACCTGAGCCGGCGCAATACCGGACTCGGTCAGCGAGACACCCGCGCCCTTAAGGTAGGCGATCATCTCGTTGACCAGCAAGTTTGCAACCGTCTGGGCCTCCTTGCCAGCCATACCGGCAGCGGCGGCCTCAAAGAACTCGGCAAACTCGGGGTCGCCGGCGATCTGCTCGGCGTCGGCCGCCTTAATGCCAAAGTCGGCCTCAAAACGGGCGCGCTTGGCATCGGGCAGCTCGGGGATCTCGCCACGGCAGCGGTCGATGAACTCGTCGTCCAGGTCGAACGGCGCCAGGTCGGGATCGGGGAACAGGCGATAGTCGTCTGCCGTTTCCTTCACACGCATGACCACGGTGCGCTTGCGGCTGGGCTCCCAGTGACGGGTCTCCTGGTAGATAATGCCGCCCTCCTCGAGCACCTCTGCCTGGCGGCAAATCTCGTAGGCAAGGCCATCGTGCAGGCTCTTAAACGAGTTAAGGTTCTTGAGCTCGGTCTTGGTGCCCAGCTTGGTCTCGCCGCGGCGGCGCAGCGACACGTTGCCGTCGCAGCGCATGGAGCCCTTCTCCATGGAGCAGTCCGAAATACCCAGCGTCACAAAGATGCGACGGAGCTTTTCCATAAACAGACGCGCTTCCTCGGGCGTACGCAAATCGGGCTCGGTGACGAGCTCGATGAGCGGCGTGCCGCAGCGGTTGTAGTCGACGAGCGACTCGGCAGCGGCCGTAATACGGCCCTCGGCACCGCCCACGTGCACCATCTTGGCGGCGTCCTCCTCCATATGGATGCGCAGGATGCGAATGGGCACCGTGTAGGAACCGTCCTCGCGACGCTCGGGCATCTGCAGGTTGGACGCGTCATAGCTGGCCAGGTGGCCGGCACGCTGATTACCCTCGCGCATGGTCGACGTCATGGACGTGGACAGGCCCTCGGCGTTGGCCGAGGCGCTCGCCAGGCTCTGGGCCTCGGCCTCGCCAAACGCGCAGTCGGGGCGCTCGGCGGCACCGCGACCGGTCACGTCCAGATCCAGGTGACCGTACATGGCAAAGGCGACCGGACCCTGCGTGGTCTGGAAGTTCTTGGCCATGTCGGGATAGAAGTAGTGCTTGCGGTAGAACATCGAGTGGCGCTGGATCTCGCAGTTAGTGGCGAGACCGGCCTTGACAATGCTCTCGATGGCGCGCTTGTTGGGCACCGGCAGGGCGCCGGGCAGGCCCAGGCACACCGGGCACACGTTAGCATTGGGCTCGTCATCGTGGCTGAGCTTGCAGTTGCAGAACATCTTGGTATCGAGTGCGGTGAGCTCGGTATGGATCTCCAGGCCGATCACGGCCTCCCAATCCTGCAGGACCTCGGAAAGCTCCTTCATTACAGCTCGCCTCCCTTCCCGGCAAAATCGGGCGCGACGGAAAGCGCGGGCGCACCCGTAGCGGCATCGGCAAAGCCGCGCTCCAGGGCGCGGGCAAACGTGAGCAGCTGACGGTCCTTAAACGCCGGACCCACCAGCTGGGCAGAAACGGGCAGCTGAGTTTCCTCGCCCAGGCCCAGCGGCACCGAGATACCACCGTTGCCGCAAATGTTGAGCGAGATGGTGTACAGGTCGGAGAGGTACATCTGCGTGGGGTCGCTGATCTCGCCAAACTTAAAGGCCGTGCGCGGCGAGGCGGGCATGAGGATGGTGTCTACCTTGGCATACGCGGCGTCGTAGTCCTGCGTGATGAGCGTGCGGGCCTTTTGCGCAGCGTAGTAGTACTTGTCGTACACGCCCGAGCTCAGCAGGTAGGCACCGAGCATCTGACGGCGCTTGGCCTCGGCGCCAAAGCCGTGGGCGCGCGAGAGCGAGCTCTGGTCGGACAGGTTGGCGCAGCCCTCCTCCTGGTAGCCGTAGCGAATGCCGTCGAAACGTGCTAGGTTGGAGAACGCCTCGGCCGGGCCGATGACGTAGTAGGCGGCGATGGCGGCGTCCAGGTGCGGCAGGTCGACCTCGACCAGCTCGGCGCCCTGGTTCTGCAGCTCCTGGGCGGCGCGCTGAACAGCGGCCTTGACCTCGGGCGTCAGGCCCTCAGCCTCCATAAACGCAGGGATAATGCCCACGCGCTTGCCCTCGATGCTGTCGTTGAGATGCTCGGTAAAGTCGACGGCGCAATCCTGGCTGGTGCAGTCGTACGGATCGTGGCCCGCGCCGGTAAGCGCGTTCATGGCCAGCGCGACATCCTCGACCGTGCGACCGAAGGGGCCCACCTGGTCGAGCGACGAGCCAAAGGCAACCACGCCGTAACGGCTCACGGCGCCATACGTGGGCTTAAAGCCCACCACGCCGCACAGCGACGCCGGCTGGCGAATGGAGCCGCCGGTGTCCGAGCCCAGCGAGAGCGCGACCTCGCCCGCGGCGACGGCGGCAGCGGAGCCGCCCGAGGAGCCGCCGGGCACGCGCTCGGTATCCCAGGGGTTGTTGGTGCGGTGGAACGCCGAGCTCTCGGTGGAGCTGCCAAAGGCAAACTCATCCATGTTGGCCTTGCCCATGGGCAGGCAGCCGGCGTCGAGCATGCGCTGGACGCAGGTGGCGGTGTAGACGCTCTGGTAGTTCTCGAGCATGCGGGAAGCACAGGTGGTGCGCGTGCCCACGAGGTTCATGTTGTCCTTGATGGCCAGCGGCACGCCCGCGAGCGGGGGCAGCGGCTTGCCTGCGGTACGGTCGGCATCCACGCGCGCAGCGGCCTCGAGCGCAAGCTCGGGCGCCACCTGCAGGAATGCCTGAACCCCGCCCTCGCGCGCCTCGATGGCGGCAAGGGAGGCCTGGGCCACCTCGGTAGCGGTAAAGTCGCCGGCGGCAACGCCCGCGGCGATCTGGGCGGCGGTAAGGAAATCGAAGCTTAGCGCCATTACTCGCTCTCCCCCTCTCCCAAAATGGACGGCACGCGGAAGTAGCGGTCGCGCGCGCTGCCGGCGTTTTCGAGCGCAACGTCGAGCGGCAGGTCGCGCTCGGGCTCGCGCAGGTCGTCGCCCATCACGTTGGACAGGCTTCCGATGGGATGGAACGTGGGCTCCACGTCGGGCAAGTCATATTGCAAGACGGGCTCGAGCATCTGGACGGCGTCGTTCATGTAGGACGTCATCTGGGTGAGCTCGTCATCGGTCAGTGCGATCTTTGCGTACTCGGCGATGCCGCGCACATCTTTCTCGCTGAGTGCCATAGGCGCTCCCTTCCGCATAACAGATAAACCGCTCTAGTATACAAGGCAATGCCGCTTGGAGCAGGCGCTTTACCCAAATGCAGCGAAAACGTAACGAGGGCGGCGTTTGACAGGCGGCGGGCTGGCGGTTTTACAGCGAAACCGCACCGTCCATAGCGAAAGCCGTCTCGCCCGCAGCGAAAACCGTCGCGCCCACAACGAAGACCGCGCCGCCCGAAACGAAAACCATCACAACATTCGACGCTTTTCGTCAAAATCGCGATTTTCATCGAATGTTGTGATGGTTTGGAAGCCCCCGACCACCACAAAGGTGCCTGTCCCCTTTGTGGTGGTTCCGAACGATGTCTTATGCCGAGGCCTTGGCCTTGCGGCGTTTGCGGATCGCGTGGATCACGATGTCCAGCAGCAACAGCACAATGGCTACGACCACGATGAGCACGGCAAACTCGCGCTTGCCCCAGTGGCGGCCGGCCAACGACTTTTGCTTGTCGACGTCCTTCTTGTTGTACTTGGTGCGCACGCAATGCACCAGCAGGCGATGGTCGTTCACGCCGTAGGGCGTGCAGGTGACGAGCGTCACCTTGTCGGCGCCGGGCTCGATAGTCAGCGACTCCATCTCCTCGGGCAGCACCACCTCGGAATCCACCATCTTGTAGGCGAGCGTCTTGTTCATGGTGTGCAGCAGCACCAGGTCGCCGGGCTCCAGCGAATGGATGTCGTCAAACATGCTCAGGTTGCGCATGCCCGAGTGCGCGGTGAGCACGCAATGCGTCGAGGTACCGCCCACCGGCAGGCTCGTGCCCTCCAGGTGGCCGACGCCCGCCATAAGGACTTCCTCGCTCGTGCCGTGGTAGATGGGCATGCTCACGTCGATGGAGGGGATCTCGACCCAGCTCATCATGGGGTCGCGGTCAAAGATGAGCTGCTGAGCGTAGGGCTCGATCTGGTCGGCGGGGAGCTCGGTGGCCTCGCCCGCCAGTTGCTCGTTAAAGGAGCGCGCCTGGAGCAGGATGCGCTCGCGCTCCTCGGCAGAAAGCGCGTCCACGGTGCTGGACACGGTGCTGATCTGGTTGAACACGCCCGAGGCCTCGAGCCGGTCCAAAATCCACGGCCAGGTCATAAGGCCCACACCAATAAGGATGATGACGATGGTGATGAGACGGTCGGCCCAGCGCGGCAGTCGCTTACGGCGGCGCTTGGGCTTTGGTTGAGGTTTGGGCTGAGGGCTTGAGCCGCCGTTGTCCGCGGCGTTATTGCTCTTCATATGTTTGGCGCCCTGCACCATCGCCGGTCACTCCTTTACAGCTCAGGTTGTCTGAACAAATAATAGCCGATTAGCGAGCTCCTGAGCCGGACAACGCCGCTAGACTGCACCGTCCGGGCCACGTAACCACACTCAACCAATCAAGCCATATGTTGCTTTCATCGTCTCAAGCAACTGCGCCATCGTTGCGCCCGCAACCCCGATCTGTTTCAGATTGACGTCGCCCACCTCACAATCTTTAACAAACGCAATCATATCGTCCTTCAGTTCTCCGCGCAGGTCGACACCTTCCGACTCGCCAAGCAGCTGAGCAAGCCTCAGCGCATCGCGTTTATGCTTTTTTACCTTCTTCGAATCAACGTTCTCCCCCGCTTCCCTTCTAGCTTTTAGGTCGAGATACGCCTTCGCTTTGAACGGGACAATGTATTCCGTACCCAGGACCGAAACGCCGCCTACGGTCCGAATTCCCTGAAGGAACAAGCTGTAGTAAGCATCGTCCAACAAAATTGCCGAAAGACTGCTTATGTTTTCATCAACGTGAATTGGCGCCACATCAATCCCCTCACGACCCTTTAGAAAGTCGGGGCACTTCGCGAAGAGTTCGATCATATGGGGGTAACCTGGCCTCTTAGGCTCTGTGAACCGATAAAAACATGAGCCTTTGCCTTCGCCCCAGCCGCAGCGGTAACCGCCATCACGCACCAAAGTCCATATGGCTTCTGCCGTCTGAGGCAACCGGTCATCGGCGACAATTACCACATCAAAATCGTGAGTCGCCCTAAACGGAAGTCCCGCCTCCGCGAGCAAAATGTCGCATGCCGTGCCGCCGATAAGGGCATACGATCCTGCAGCTTCTTGCATATGCTGCTGAAATTCTTGGAGACCTTCTACAGCGCTTCTCGCCATGGATATTCCTTTCCAAACATGCGATCGACTTCGAGCTGAATTCGCTCATCGTCGATCGCCGCCAAAGATAGCGCAAGCGAAATGTCATCGACGCGGGAGGAGTCGGCAAACACGGGCGCATAGCGCCACACTTGGATCATCGCCGTTTCGTTATCCGGCAACTCCCCGTCTGCGACTTCGAGGTCGCTCAGTTGACGCCATGCACTTCTTAAGACGGCCTTTTGTTCCATGCCCGGCGCAGCGAGCATCGAACGCGCAGCGAGCGCCGTCTCCCCGGCGTCTACAAGATAGTCGATCTGCGGCGTCTTCCTTGCAAAAATGACCTTCGAGACAGGCGAGGAGAGTTCTGCCATGTGCTCGCTGAGCAAAAGATCAACGGCGACAGGGAGCACGACGACACGTCGCTCGCAACGTTCGCGCCTCGCGAGCCCCCTGTCGACAAGCTCGGTTATGGCCTCACTCGCGCGGCTTGCCGAAATCCCAAGCGCACGACAAAGGTCATAGGGACGATATGGCTCCTGGGCTGCTCCCCAGATTGCGGCAGCCTGTGCGTTGGGTGACATCTTGGTCGCGTGATTGTGAAACCGGGCACCGCCCCTCTCCGTGCAAGCTGTGCCCATAAATGGAAGAAAAACCTGTCTACCGGGGCAGACAAAGGGAATCCCATGTGCGACCAATGCTTTGCGCTGACGTGCATCGGCATCAGGAAATGAAACGGCAACAGGAGTCTCCGCGCGCAAGGCTAGCTGACTATAGACTCTCTTAGCCTCGGGAAGCCCGACGCCAGTAGGCAAGCTTGCAAGCAAAAACGAAAAACCGTTTGCGTCAACAGCGCGGACCTCAATCGCCCGCAGATGCAGTGGCAAGCGTGCGGATCCAGGCCAAGTTTTGGTCTTGGCGGAGAGGCCTAGTGCTTCTTGTAAGTAGATTAGCGCTTCGTTCATTTCCATCGTTTTCGTTTGATTCCATTTCATATTGGAATTATACATAATTTTCGGAATTAACGAGATTTCTTTCGGGCATAGGCCCGGGTTAGCCCGTATTTGAGTTTTCAAAATATCTCGGATCAACAGAAAGATTCGGGATACAATGTTTATAGAAAACGACGCATCCCGCGTAAGTGTTAAGGAGCGCGGGCAGCCTAGTTTTCTAACGTGTTAAACGGCCGGGCTGCAACCCCGGCCGTTTTTATTTGCGCTTGCGGCGCAAACGCCGAGAACTGTCCGCACCGCGCGTGCGCCTACGAACCTTAAACCGAACCTCATACGAGTCAAAAAACGCGATGACGAACGAGCCCACCGCTGCAAGGGCGGCGAGCACGTTAAGGAATTTCAGCATTTGGGGACCTCCGATCGAGTCGTCGGCCGCCCGCGCACGGGATGCGTCGCAAGGGTATTTTACCGCGAGCGCACGCACTTACAGCTGGTAAACGCAATATTTGCAAACATTTGTTCGATGGTTACACACACGGTCCTTCGAGCAGCGGAGCCTGGCGGCATTGCCCGGTCAGGCAGAGGCCCGTATTTGAGTTTTCAAAATGTCCCGAACCGGCGGGGCGATCCGGGATACAATGTCTATAGAAAACGATGCACCCCGCGTAAGTGTATGAGAGCGCGGGCGGCCTAGTTTTCAGCTTTTGTTAAATGCCCGGGCCTCTAACCCCGGGCATTCCTATTTGCGCTTGTTTCGGCGCAAATGCCTTCCACCGTCCGCACCGCGCGTGCGCCTACGGACCTTAAACCGAACCTCATACGAGTCTAGAAACGCGATGACGGATGAGTCCGCATCGGACGGTGGAGGCTTGTTAGCGCCGGGCGATTTTAGCCGCTAATAGTCAAACTATTTTGACCAATCCCGGTCACCGAATAATGGCCACCGTGCCTCCCCGCCGCCACTACGCTGGTGGTGCCAACACGCCGG
>DBGFLF010000369.1:0-2080 GCA_048528725.1 Collinsella sp. | reverse complement strand
TATCTGGTCATGGAATATGTCGACGGCATGTCGCTGGCCGAGTTTTTGCATCGCGTGGACGGCCATTCGCTTACCTTTGACGAGGCCGCGGCAATTGCCGACGCGCTGGGCCAGGCGCTCACCTTCGCCCATAGCAACGGCGTGCTCCACCTGGATATTAAGCCCGCAAACGTGCTCATCGACCACTCGGGCAATGTAAAGCTCACCGACTTTGGCATGGCGCGACTGTCGTCTGCCGGCGGCTTTGGCGGCTCGCGCGGCGGCACCATCGGCTACATGCCGCCCGAGCAGCTCGACATCGAGACTGGCACAGTCGACGAGCGCGCCGATGTCTTTGCCCTCGCCTGCGTGATCTACGAGGGCTTGTGCGGCAGCGCTCCCTTTATGGCCGCCACGCCCGGCGACTCGCTCGGCCGCATCATCGGCGGCGCCACCTACCCCAGCGAGCTCATCCCGCACTTTCCCCCGGGAGCCGAGGCTGCGCTCATGAACGCCCTCTCCCCCATGCCGCAAGACCGCCCCAACAGCATCGAGGCATTTTGCGACCAGCTGCTCGCCGGCTTGGGCAGCGTGCGCGAGGGCCGTCGCAGCCTGGAGCAGATGGTGGGCGAGCTGTCGGATGACGAGCGCACGGCAGACGATATCGAATCGTTGCCCTATGAGGACGACACCATCGAGGTCAACCCCGCACTCGGCTGGGCCGGCACGCGCTGGAGCCACGCGCGCGATTACACCATGCGCGCCATCTCGGCGCTAGCGTGTGGTGCCTTTAGCTTTTTGATCATGCAGACGGCTGGCGTCGCGGCGCTTCCCGGACTTATCGCCGCGGCCATCGCGATTGGGGCGGCCGCCGGCCTGGCCCCGCAGATTGGCTCGGCTATCTCGGCCGTGGGCTTTTTGGTACTTATGGCCAACGCCACCATGCAGGCGCAGGGCATCCTGTCGATGCTGCCCGTCGCGGTGCTCTTTGCCGCCACCATGTCCGGTTGGTGGATCGCCTGGGGCCGCACCGAGGCCGCCGCGAGCGCCGCGCTCACCTGCGCACTCGCGCTTGGCTGCCTGACCGGCAATACCTTCCTGGCAGCTGGGGTCGCCGCCGGCGTCGCGTCATTTTGGCTCGGCCCGGCAAGCGCCGCGGCAGCCACGGGCATGGGCGCACTTTTTGCCCGCTTGGCCACGGTCGCCCTCTCCGCCGGAGGCGTACTGGGGCTCGGCAACGTCGCCGCAGCACTGGGCGACGCGCTCCTTTGGGCCTCCTTCGTGCTGGTTGCGGCCACGGCCGCGGCAACATCGCTGCTGCTCAACGCCCACGCCAAGCGCGCCGAGCAGGGGTCAAACCTTGCTGCAGTAGCCGCCATCGCCGTCGCCGGCATCGGCACGGCGGCCGCATCCTGTCTTGCACACCATATGGAAATTGCCAGCCTTGCAGCCGCGGTCGTCGCCAAGGCGGCGGTTGCGGGAATCCTATCCTCTATAATCGTTGGGATATGCCTATATTCGCTCGGATACCAAAGAACCTATACGGAGAGTGATCTTTCGTGAACTTCCTGAACATCTTCGAGGACCACGTGGCCGGCATCTTCGGTGCCACCCGTGCCCCGTTCTCCTTTAAGAAGCTTGCCAAGCAGGCCGCTCGCGACATGGAGGATCAGACTCTGGTGATCAACGGCGTCAACACCGCGCCGGCACTCTACACCATCCTGATCGCCGCCGATGACGATCCCATGCTCGCCCCGTTCTACCCCGAGCTTTCGCGCGAGGTCCGCGAGTTTGTGAAGGCGCAGGCCGAAAAGCGCCGCTATGTCTTTGTCGGCGAGCCCCTCGTGCGCTTTATGATCGATCCGCAGCTGCGCGCCGGCAAGTTCTCGGTCTTCGCCGAGAATGTCGATGCCCCCACACTCGGCCGCCTGTACGAAGAAGAGCGCGCCTATCAAAACGGCCTGGGACAGAACAACTCCGCGGCAAGCCGTGCCGCCAGCGCCCCGCGCGCCGGCCAGCAGCAGTTTGCTGCCCCGCAGCAGCAGCGCCCCGCCGCCATGCCCCAGCAGCAGCCGACGCCTCGCGCCGCCGCTCCCGACCC
>DBGFLF010000368.1:0-4368 GCA_048528725.1 Collinsella sp. | reverse complement strand
CGAGGTGGCGATGGCGAGGATCAGGTACTCGCCCAGGTCAATCTTTTCGGCATCCTTGCCGTCGCCTTCATCCTCGTCTTCGGTAAAGGCCTCCCACAACATTTTGCCGCCGATAAAGGCGAGCAGGATAAAGGCGATCCAATGGTCGATGGGTCCGATGATGCCCATGAATTGACTGCCGAGCGCCCGTCCGATCACGGGCATGCCGGCCTGAAAGCCGCCAAAGAACAAGCCGAGCACCACGGCAACTTTAAGGTTGATCTTCTTCATGCCAAGGCCCTTGCAGATGGAAACGGCAAAGGCGTCCATCGAAAGGCCAACGGCGAGCAATACGAGCTCTGCGAGTCCCATAGTCTGGCTCCCTCTCTGCGGGCGGGCCCGCGTGTACCTCTTGGGGGAGTAACAAAAAAGACCCGTGGCGTACGCGTTGCGCGCACAGCCACGAGTCTCGTTCATTAAGGCAAGCCAGGCCGCATCGGCCAGTATGTTGACTTGCCGCGCCACCGGAGGCGAAACCGGCCACGCGACTACTCCCTCATTTATGCGAATCCCGATGCTACCACATAAGCAGCTCATTTGGATTGGGGCTCTCAGCTGTGTTCGCTCATTCTGTAAGCATCGGATTTTGCGGGCGTCACAGGGGCAAACCGTGAGAAACTTATTGACGTTTATGGAGCGTATACGATGGGAGCGATGCCTTGGATAAGAACGAGCTGCAAAAGCGTATGGAACAGGCCATTCGCCTGACGGCACCTGGCCAGCCGATCCGCACCGCCCTCGACATGATCATTGCCGGTCACCTGGGTGCCCTTATCTGCGTCGGCGACACCGAAAACGTGCTTGCTGCCGGTAACGACGGCTTCCCGCTCAACATTTCGTTCACCTCGAACCGCCTGTTCGAGCTTTCCAAGATGGACGGCGCTATCGTTATCGATGGCGACCTTACCCAGATCCTGCGCGCCAACTTCCACCTCAATCCCGATCCCTCGCTCGCCACGAGTGAGACGGGCATGCGTCACCGTACTGCCGCTCGCATGTCGGTGCTCACGGACGCCATCGTGATCTCGGTCTCGGCTCGTCGTGCCGTCGTCAACGTGTACGTCCACGGTAAGAGCTACGAGATTCAGCCTGTCACCACCATCATGAGCTCGGTCAACCAGCTCGTCGCCACGCTCCAGACCACCCGCCAGTCGCTCGATCGCTCTCTGCTGCGCCTGACGGCCCTCGAGCTCGACGACTACGTTACGCTCGCCGACATTACCGGTATTTTCTCGAGCTTTGAGATTATGCAGCAGGCAAAGACCGAGCTTAAGGATTGCATTGTCAAGCTGGGCAACCAGGGCAAGCTCGTGCAGATGCAGCTCGAGCAGCTCGCCGGCTCCAGCATGGATACCGAGTACGACCTGATGATTCGCGACTATGCGAGCGATTCCTCCGAGGCCAACGCCGAGAAGATTCGTGCAGAGCTCGCTCGCATGACGCCCAAGGACCTGTCCGACCCACAGCATGTGGCGGCGGTTCTGGGTTACGACGACCTGGACGAGGACTCCGTCATGACGCCGCTGGGCCTGCGCACGCTTTCGCGCGTGTCCGTCGTGCGCGACGGCGTGGCCGAGAAGATCGTCGACGAGTACGGCTCGTTGCAGGAGCTCATGGATGACATCAGCGAGGACCCGGAGCGCCTGGGCGACTTTGGCGTCAACAACCCTGCCATTCTTGCGGACTCGCTGTACCGCATGAAGGGCACCAAACAGGGGAACGCATAATGGCGCCCGTATGCGCCGTGGTCGTTGCCGGCGGCAGCGGTCAGCGCTTTGGAAATCCCGGCGGCAAGCAGCTCGTTAACGTGGCGGGCCGTCCGCTCATGAGCTGGTCCATCCGCGCGTTCGATCGGAGCGACAAGGTCGGCCACATCGTGGTGGTGTGTCCTGCCGAGCGCCGTGCCGAGATGCGCCGCCTTGCCATCGACCCGTTTGACTATGACACGCCCATCAGCTTTGCCGATGCCGGCGATACCCGCCAGGATTCCACCCGCGCCGGCGCGCACGCGGTGCCGGTGGGCTTTGAATACGTCGCCATTCACGATGGTGCTCGTCCGCTCATTACGACCGAGGCCATCGATCATGCGATCGACGTGCTTGTGAGCGACCGCTCGCTCGACGGTGTCGTGTGCGGTCAGCCCGCGATCGACACGCTCAAGATCGTTGACGGCGATAATATCGTCGAGACGCCGCCGCGTGAGCTCTATTGGGCCGCGCAGACGCCGCAGATCTTTAGCGTCGATGCTATGAAGCGCGCCCACGCTGCAGCCATTGCCGAGAGCTTTATCGGTACCGATGATTCGTCGCTGGTCGAGCGCATGGGTGGGCGCGTCCGCTGCGTCCAGAGCCCGCGCGATAACCTTAAGGTGACGGTGCCCGAGGACCTGCGTCCCGTAACCGCGATTCTGCTCGGTCGCATGGCCGAGGGAGAGGACCTTCCCCATGTTCAGTAACCTGCGCATTGGCCATGGCTACGACGTTCACCGTCTGGTGGAGGGGCGTCGATGTATCATCGGCGGTGTCGATATTCCCTACGAGCGCGGCCTGCTGGGCCACTCGGATGCCGATGTGCTCGCGCACGCCTTGGCCGACGCCATTCTGGGCGCCTGCCGCGGGGGAGACATCGGCAAGCTATTCCCCGATACCGACCCCGCCTATGAGGGCGCCGATTCGATGGTGCTGCTCGCTCGCGTGATGGACTATGCGCGCGAGCTGGGCTTCGAGTTTGTCGATGCCGATTGCACCATTGCCTGCCAGCAACCCAAGATCACCCCGCACCGCGATGCCATGCGCGCCAACCTTGCCCATGCCCTGGGCGTTGACGTCGAAAACGTGGGCGTCGCCGCCACTACGACCGAAGAGCTCGGTTGGGAAGGCCAGGGCGAGGGAATCGGCGCCTGGGCCGTCTGCCTGCTACAGAAAACCGTTAAGGAGTAACGAATGCGTATCTACAACAGCGCTACCCATAAAAAGGAAGAGTTCCAGCCCATCGAGTCCGGCAAGGTCCGCATGTACGTGTGCGGCCCCACGGTCTACGACAACATCCACATCGGCAACGCCCGCACGTTCATCAGCTTTGACGTGATTCGCCGCTGGCTCATCGCGAGCGGCTACGAGGTCACGTTCGCCCAGAACCTCACCGATGTCGACGACAAGATCATCAAGCGCGCCAACGAGCAGGGCCGTACGGCCGCCGAGGTCGCGACGGAGTTCTCCGACAAGTTCATCGGCGTCATGCGCGCCGCCAACGTGCTCGATCCGGATGTGCGCCCCCGCGCCACCAAGGAGATCGGCCCCATGATCGCCATGATCAAGACGCTTATCGAGCAGGGCCACGCTTACGCAGCCGATAACGGCGACGTGTACTTTGCCGTGCGCAGCGATCCCAACTATGGTCAGGTCTCGGGCCGCAACATCGACGACCTTATGGTTGGCGCACGCATTGAGGAGAACGAGGACAAGAACGACCCGCTCGACTTTGCCCTGTGGAAGGCCGCCAAGCCCGGCGAGCCCAGCTGGCCGAGCCCCTGGGGCGAGGGCCGTCCCGGTTGGCACACCGAGTGCGCCGCCATGGTGCATCGCTACCTGGGTACTCCGATCGACATCCACGGCGGCGGCTCCGATCTTGCCTTCCCGCATCACGAGAACGAGTGCGCTCAGGCCACCTGCGCCTGGCACCAGGGCTTCTCCAACACCTGGATGCACACGGGCATGCTGCTGGTCGACGGCGAGAAGATGTCCAAGTCGCTTGGTAACTTCTTTACGCTGGCCGAGGTCCTCGAGCAGCACTCCGCTGCCGCCCTGCGTTTGCTGATGCTGCAGACGAGCTATCGCTCACCGCTCGACTTTTCTTGGGAGCGCCTGGAGGGTGCCGAGAACTCGCTCACGCGTATCGCCGGTACGGTCGAGAACCTGCGCTGGGCTGCGAACCACGCGACGGCCGATGCCGATGAGGCAGCATCCGAGGCGTTTGCCGCCAAGGCCGCCGAGACCCGCGCCACCTTTAAGGAGTGCATGGACGACGACTTTAACACCGCTGGTGCCATGGGTGCCGTCTTTGGCTTTGTGACCGAGTGCAACCAGTACCTGGAGCAGGCCGGTGACGCTGCCGACAAGGCCGCAGTCCTGGCTGCCGCCGATACGCTGGCCGAGCTGCTCGATACGTTTGGCGTCGAGCTTCCCGAGCCCAAGGTGGAGCTGCCGCTGGGTCTGCTGGGTGTTGCCGCCGGTTTGGTTGCCTATACGGGCGACGACGTGGACGAGGCTGCTGCCAAGATTCTCGAGGCCCGCGCCGAGGCCCGTGCCGCCAAGAACTGGGATCTGGCCG
>DBGFLF010000367.1:0-4580 GCA_048528725.1 Collinsella sp. | reverse complement strand
GTTCTCGCGCTTGGCCCGGCGGATCTCCTCAAACAGGTCCTCGCTCATCTCGATACGCGGTTTGCCGTAGCTATGCTCAACGATATCGATGGAAGCGTGCGTAAGGATCCAGCTGTTGTATGCTCCGCCCAGGTCATCGTCAAAGGCGTCGGGCGCCAGCAGGCCCGCCGCAATGGCATCTTGGCGATCGCGTCCAACATAGGCAAGGATATCCGAGATGCGAACCACGCAGCCCTCGAGCGTCATGGGGCGCAGGTGCTCTATTGCGCTATAACCCGTGGCGATACAGTCCTCAACCGTCTGATCGAACTGACCAAAGGATGCCATGTGTGACAGCTCAAATACGCGCTGCTCATATTCGCCGTTATGGCACAGCACGCCATCGAGCGTCTGGAGCGACACGTTGCGGCCGTACAAGGCATCGAGCACGCGGACCGACTGCACGTTATGGAAAAAGTAGCGACCCGTGCGCTCGTGATAGATATCGTTGAGAAAGCGCTCACCGGCGTGGCCAAAGGGCGTGTGTCCCAAGTCGTGGCCCAGGCCAATCGCCTCGATCAGATCGCAGTTGAGCCCCAGGGCGCGACCGATATCGCGCGCAATGCGCGAGACAAGCTGCACGTGCAATCCGCGCCGCGACAGATCATCATTACTACGGAAGCTAAAGACCTGCGTTTTGCCTGCATAACGCGTGTACGCCGGAAGATGAAGAATCTTTTCGGTATCGCGCATAAACGCCGGACGCATAAGCGTGCCTTTGTCGGCAGCGCGATCAATACGACGAATGACCTGGTCGTCGTTGCAACGATACGGGTTGACGGCACCCGAAGCACGATCGGCGGAAATGCGCTCGACGAGTTCGGGCGACAACGCCGCGGGAATGCGGTCCATGCGCGCCTTAATGACGGCCGTTTCTTGATTAGTTGCCATGGCATGCTCCTTAAGAAGGATGCGCAATCGGTTACAAAGTACAGCCCACGACCTCGATTATGGCAAATATCGGTACCAAAAACGGGAGCAATGGCAGGGAGCGCGATTTTGTGAGGAGGCAGGAGATGGCAAGGACCAGGAGCGCGACGGCAAATGCCACGATACCGCCCATAGGGTCGAGCGTGCAAAGCGCGAAGAGTGCCTTGACAT
Organism: Collinsella sp.; assembly: GCA_048528725.1. Lineage (GTDB taxonomy): Bacteria > Actinomycetota > Coriobacteriia > Coriobacteriales > Coriobacteriaceae > Collinsella. The sequence goes on along the minus strand of DBGFLF010000367.1, from coordinate 3,440 downwards.
CTCCCATGCCGATGCCCGGGGTTTGGCGAAGACGACGCCAGAGGGACTCAGTCAACACAAGGGCAAGGTAGACGATGACCGCAAGACCAGCGTGGTCAAGCGCCGTGTTAACGCCTTTGTCGAGCCAAACGCCTGCTAATGCCGCCACCGCACACGCTCCGGCAAGCGCATTCGGAAACCGCCGCTCACGGGCATCAATCGCCGCGCCGGCAAAGATGCAAATCCAAAACGGGATATAGACCATCGAGCACCTCCTCGAGCTGCATCGCAAAAGCAAAAACCACCGAAAGGGCCTGTCCCCCTTGCGGTGGTTTTGGTGGTGGTTATTTGGCGCCTTGCATGACCTCGTCGAGGGTAACGTTGACGGCGTGCTGCGTCGGCACCCAGTCGACCTTTAGGAACAGAGCAGCCACCGTAATGGGGATATAGCTAAACATAAAGATCGGGAAGGTAAACAGGTTGGTCACCAGACGCCACTTTTGCGCGCAATGAATGTGCTTGTACTCAAAGATGGTCGTGAGCAGCGCCAGGATAAAGAACGTCTGGTACATCATCGCGAAGGTCATAATGAGCGAGGCGGCACAAGCCTGCATCTCGACCTCTGTGGCCAAGAAGCCGTGCGAAAGCCCGCCAACGATGAGGAACGTCGCATTGGCGAGCATCGAGATCAGCGATAGCAGCATACCCGGGGCGATCGTCATGAACATGTCGTAGGCGGCAAAACGATGGTAGCGGAAGGTCGACTTGACCAGGTGCTTACCATACGTAAAGAACACCTGGTAGAAGCCCTTAGTCCAACGCATACGCTGCTTCCAGGAAGCTTTAAACGTCACGGGCTGTTCGTCAAAGAACTCCGCCGGCGCATAGCCAATGCGAATGCCGTGAATGGCGCAGAACGTGGTGAACTGAATATCCTCGGTCAGCGTGTGGAACTGCCAACCGTGCATACCCTCGATAACACTGGCGGAGATGAGGTAGCCCGAACCCGAGACGGCGCAAGACGTCTTGCAGATGTTGCGCGCGTTGTTGAGAAAGCGCGCCTCGCGCAGGTACCACGTGGCATTAGCCGCCGAGATCCACGAGCTACCGAAGTTCTTGGAATTGCGATAGCTCGTGACCACATGGAAGCCCTGGTCAAAGGCATCGTTCATCTTGGACACGTAATCGCGGGAGATGACGTTATCGGCATCGAAGATAAAGTAGCCTTCAAACGTATCGGGATACTCGTTAAGGATACGGTCGAAACCAAAGTCCATGACCCAGCTCTTGCCCTTACGGGCCAGATCATTGCGCTCATAAACAATAGCACCGGCCTCGCGTGCAAGCTGCGCCGTGTTGTCGGTGCAGGCGTCGGCGACGACGAAGACCTCGATAAGCTCGGACGGATAGTCCTGATCCTTGATGGAGCGTACGAGGTTGGCGATCACGGCCTCCTCGTTATGCGCCGCGATAAAGAAGGCATAGCGGTGAAGTTTTTTGGCCTTGGGAGGCGCGACCTCGCCACGAAGAGCGCCAATGACAAAGAAGACCACCTGGTACAGAAAGCAGACCGTGAGCAGCGTGACGACAATCTGGTTGAAGATCACGATGGGTGTGTTGGTTTGTAAAAAGGCGAGCATGCAGGCTCCCAGCAACGCGTTACGTAAACAACCGTATATCATACCGCAGGCTTACCGAGTTCAAGAAACCACCTAATACTGGCTAGGCTTCGAGCAGACCGAGCTGCGGGACGATTTCGTCACCTGCGGCAGTGCGGCCGAGCGAACGCGGGGCCAGGTCATCCAGAACCGCGGCAAGGTCCCACGGCAGCTCGTCACGGCACTCAATGCGCTCCCCCGTCACGGGATGATCGAACGCCACGCGCCAAGAATGCAGGAACTGCCTGGTCAGGCCCTGATCGGCACACGCATCGCACTTGCCGTAGAGTGGGTCGCCCACGCAGGCATGGTTGATATGGCGCATGTGCACACGAATCTGATGCGTGCGACCGGTAAACAGGTGGCACTCGACGAGCGTGTAGCCGTCGTCGAAACGCGAGGAATCAAAGCGCTCGAGCACCTTGAAGGTCGTGATGGCCTGACGCGCAAAGGGGTCATCGGAAACCGCCATCTTGACGCGGTCGCGCGTCGATCGGGCGATACCGGTGTTGATAGTGCCCTCGTCCATGGCGATGTGACCGTGAACGAGCGTGATATAGCGACGGTCGAGCGTGCGCGTGCGGATAAGATTTTGAAGCGCGCGCTGGGTGTCGTCGTCTTTTGCCGCGAGCATAAGGCCCGAGGTATCGCGATCCAGGCGATGCACGATGCCGGGGCGGTCCTCACCCTGCACGGTACCAAGATGATCGATACCGCAGTGGTAGACCAGAGCGTTTGCAAGGGTGCCGCTCTCGTGGCCATGGGCGGGATGGCACACCAGGCCGCGCTGCTTGGAGAGCACGATGAGGTAGTCGTCCTCGTAACGGATATCGAGGGGAATGGCCTCGGGAATCACATCAGTGGGATCGTGCGGCTCGGGCAGGTCGACCGAGATGCGGTCACCGGAGCGCACGGCATACTTTTTTGACAGGCAGGTCTCGCCGTTGACGGCAACGGCGCCTCCCTCGATCAGATGCGCGCAGGCAGAGCGCGTGGGACAGCCATCGTTGGCGCCCAGATAGGCGTCAAGACGCTGACCAGCGGAATCGTCGGCAACGAGAATATGGATGTCGGCCATTAGCGCTCATTCCTTTCGCGAATCTTGCGGGCACGCTCCCCACGCTGCTTGGCTTTGCGTTTGGCGCGGGCCTCGTCGCGGGCGTTGAGCTCGGCTGTCGCATCGACCTCGCGAGCGGCGGGGCTCAAGAACATATAACCGATGAGCGCCAGCACGACACCGGCCGTAATGCCGATATCGGCGACGTTAAAGACGGGAAAGTCGATGAACGTGGTGGCAATAAAATCGGTCACGAAGCCAAAGACAAGGCGATCGATCGCGTTGCCGATGGCGCCGCCCGCAACCATAGCCATGCCCACAACCTCAAGACGAGCGAGCTGAGGCGCACGGAGCAAGTACACGGCAATGGCGACAATAACCGCAAGCGCCAGCACAGCGAACGCAACGCCATGACCCTCGCCCATGCTAAAGGCGGCTCCGATATTGCGGACAAACAGAAAATCGATCACGCCGGGGATAACGGTCATATGCAGGGCATCGCCCACGGCACGAACCACAATCTTGGTCAGCTGGTCAACAAGCAGCACAACGAGCGCCACCCCGCCAGCAACACCCAACCGCCAACGCAAAGGCGGCGTCATATCCCCAGTACGACCCAAATCAATCCCCTACCCTCAAGATCATCGAATTACGTTTAATGCAAGTAAACATCTTATATTGCCACAAGCAGAGCGCACGACATATCCACCAACGCAAGCGAAATAACCAGCTAAAAACGAAAGCGG
>DBGFLF010000366.1:0-1828 GCA_048528725.1 Collinsella sp. | reverse complement strand
CAACCGCTGCAAGGACGAGTGCCTGCCCGAGGAGACCAACCGCCGCATCGTCGACGTGATCTCCGACGTCAACCTGGCATACTCCGAGCACGCCCGCCGCTACCTCAAGGACACCGGCTGCGCCCCGGAGCGCACCTACGTCACCGGGTCGCCCATGGCAGAAGTCCTTCGCGCCAACCTGGGCAAGATCGAGGCCTCCGACATCCTCTCCGAGCTCGGCCTTGAGCCCAAGCGCTACATGCTGCTGTCCGCCCACCGCGAGGAGAACATCGACACCGAGGCGAACTTCACGAGCCTGTTCACCGCGATCAACGCGCTCGCCGAGAAGTACGACATGCCGATCCTGTACTCCTGCCACCCGCGCTCCCGCAAGCGCCTGGAGGCCACCGGCTTCAAGCTCGACCCGCGCGTGCGCATGCACGAGCCCATGGGCTTCCACGACTACAACTGCCTGCAGATGAACGCCTTCGCGGTGGTGTCGGACTCCGGCACCCTGCCCGAGGAGTCCAGCTTCTTCGCGAGCGTCGGCCGCCCGTTCCCGGCGGTTTGCATCCGCACCTCCACCGAGCGCCCCGAGGCGCTGGACAAGGCCTGCTTCACGCTGGCCGGCATCAGCGAGCGCGGCCTGCTCCAGGCGGTACACACCGCCGTCGAGCTCGACGCGGAGGGGTCGCTGCCCGAGGCGCCCGTCCCCGACTACGCCGACGAGACCGTGTCCACCAAGGTGGTCAAGATCATCCAGAGCTACACCGGCGTGGTGGACAAGATGGTGTGGAGGAAATCTTAGCCATGGGCGCTGGGTACAGATTGCTTGATGGTATCTCGCGAGCTTATAACAAATTGCTCTTGCTTCCTGCCCTACGACGCTCCTTTGCATCATGCGGTAAAAACGTAACCATCGGTCGTCGTAGCGAAATTCAGGGGATTGAAAATATTTACATGGGACATGATGTATATATTGGCCCAGGAGCAACGTTTCTAACGACCCGTGCGAAGATTCATATCGGCAATTACGTCATGAGCGGCCCTCATCTCACAATTATTACTGGAGACCATCGTACAGATGTTCTCGACCGACCCATGATGACGCTTGATGAGTCGGACAAGCTTCCAGAGAATGACCAAGATGTCGTCATCGGCAATGATGTATGGATTGGCAGCGGCGTAACGATTCTTAAGGGCGTTAGAATTGCCGACCATTGTGTGATTGCTGCCGGTGCGGTAGTGACAAAAGACGTTGGCCCGGAGTTTTCAATCTGGGGGGGCTTCCAGCTCGCCGTCTAAGCTTTCGGTAAGAGGAAATCAATGACTAAAGGTTATCCGCACGTCCATGCAAAGGTGTTAATGGTCGGACCCGATCTCTCTCTTCACGGCGGAATTGTCTCAGTCGTGAAAGGTTATCTAGACGCAGGTCTCCCTGAGGCATGCGATGCCTTTGAGTACCTGGGGACGGGCATCGGTTCCTCAAAGCTCGGTAAATCCGTCGCATTTTCCCGAGCGTTGATTCGCTATGCGATGATCATGCCATCCTATGACATCATTCATTTACACATTAGCGCCCGTGGCTCCTACAAACGTAAGTCAATTATGGCTCGTATGGCCCACAAAGCAGGCAAGTACGTAATACTCCACGATCACGATGGCGAGTTTAAGAAGGCTTTCGAAGAGGGCGGAGATGCCTACCGTCGTGATGTAAGAAAGACCTTTAGTATCGCCGACCGAGTTGTGGTTCTGTCGGAAGAGTGGCGCGACTACTTTTCAAAAAACGTTTGCGACCTGGAGAAGATTGACGTTGTTCATAACGGTGTCAAAGTTCCAGACCAGCCGT
>DBGFLF010000365.1:0-7611 GCA_048528725.1 Collinsella sp. | reverse complement strand
ATGTTGACGGGGCAGCCCTCAACACAGAACGGCTTCTTGCAGTTGAGGCAGCGCTCGGCCTCGGCCAGCGCCATCTCCTCGGTGAAGCCCTTGTCGACGGGGCGGAAGTCGCAGGCGCGCTCGGCAGCCGGCTCCTCGTTATCGGGGGTGCGGGGCGACTTCATATCGGCAACGAAACGACCGTTAACTAGTGGCATGCGCAGCTCTTTTCCTCATAGGCCTTGAGGGACGCGCCCTCTTCGGAACGGTAAGCGGCCTGGCGGGCACGAAGGTCATCCCAGTCGACCAGGGTGGCATCGAAGTCGGGGCCGTCGACGCAAGCGAACTTGGTCACGCCGCCCACCTCGACGCGGCAGCAGCCGCACATGCCGGTGCCGTCAACCATGATGGGGTTGAGCGACGCGGTGATGGGGGTGTCGTACTTCTGGGCGGTGAGGGTCGAGAACTTCATCATCGGAACGGGGCCGACGCAGAAGACCTGGCTCACAGCCTTGTCCTGCAGCAGGCGCTCCAGCGGCGCGGTAACAACGCCCTGCTCGCCGTAGGAACCGTCATCGGTGGTGATGTGGATGTGGTCCTCGTCGAGGAGCTCGCGGAACTGGTCCTCCATGAGCAGGAGGTCCTTGGTGCGGGCACCCATGATGGCGTGCACCTCGTGACCGGTCTCGACCAGGTGCTTGGCGACCGGGAAGGCAATTGCCAGGCCGACGCCGCCGCCAATGACGGCGCAGGGGCCCTCGGCCATCTCGGTGGGAACGCCCAGCGGGCCCACGACGTCGCGCAGCGACTCGCCAGCCTCGTAGGTGGACAGCATCTCGGTGGTCTTGCCGATCACCATGAAGATGAACTCGACCCAGCCCTCGTCACCGTTCCAGCCGGCCAGGGTAAACGGGACGCGCTCGCCCGTCTCGTTGGCGCGAACCATGAGGAACTGTCCAGCGTGCGCATGTTTGGCGATTGCAGGCGCCTCGATGCGGAACTTGAACACCTTCTCCGAGAACTGCGTCTTCTCCAGGATCTTATACATAGAACCCCTCTCTTGTTAGGGCTGCCGAACCGTGCCTCCACGGAAATGGACGGTAGCCCGAATAAAACCGTACGCGCACAGGCGTTGTGCAGACATACGGTGCAAATTATACCCTCATGAACATGTCACTTACGTGTGTCTTCGGCGGTTGGGAGCAGGGTTTATCCACTTTGGCCTACCAAATAGGGGCAGGTTTATTTTGGTCAGTCTTATCGGGTAAAACGGCAAAGGGGGCCGGCCTCGGGTTGTGATGAGGCCGGCCTCCTTTGGGGCGTTGCGTGCATATGGCGGCGCAGGGTTTATTGCGATGCGCTCACTGTGACGTTTCCGCAGATAAAACCTGTCAAAATAAACCTGTCCCTAAATGGTAGGTTTTAGTGCTTGCCGTTGGCGGAGGCGGCGCCGTTTACGTGATCGCGGGCGTAGATTACGCCGTGCACGATGGCGAGACCGGCGGCGTCGGCCGCGCGGGCGCAGGTGTCCTGGAAATCCTCGGCCTCGCGGGCGCGCAGCTGCTTAAGAACGTAGTCGGCGACGGCCATCTTGCCGGGAGGGTTGCCGATGCCGGTGCGGATGCGGCTGAAGTCGCGGCTGCCCATCTTGTCGATGATGGAACGCAGGCCGTTGTGGCCGGCATGGCCGCCGCCCACCTTAACGCGCACGTCGCCGGCGGGAATATCGAGCTCGTCGTGGATCACGAGCAGCTCCTCGGCCTTGATCTTGTACTCGCGGCAGAGCTTGGAGATGGGACCGCCTGAGGTATTCATGTACGACTGCGGTTTGACCAGCACAATCTGGCGCTTGCCGCTCTCTTCCTCGGGATCGTTGATGTTGATGAGCGCGACCTCGGCGCCTGCCTGGTTTTTCCAGTACGTGACGCCGGCCTGACGGGCCAGCTCGTCGATTGCCTTAAAGCCGGCGTTGTGGCGGGTCTCGGCATATTCCTCGCCCGGGTTGCCAAGTCCGGCAACCATGCGAATCTTAAGCGGCTGTGCAGCTGCCATATTTGTCCTCCGTTACGTAAATAGTTCAATCAACGACAAAGGCTACCACGCCCGCCGAAGGCGAGACTTCGTTTCAGCGAAATCCCACCAGACAAAAGCACGGCTGCGGCAGAGCAAGCCGTCGGAACAGAAGAAACCCCCGCGCGACCTTTGCGAAGCAAGGGGGAGCGCGGGGGTTTCTTCTGTTCCGACGGCGATGCGCCGGGTTGCAAGGACGATGCGACTACAGCGCGAAGTCGCCGCCGACGAGCGTGGAGACGGGCTCCTCGTGGTAAACGGCGGAGATGGCCTGAGCGAACTCCTCGGCGACCGAGATGGTCTTGATCTTGCCGCCGACCTCGACGGGAATGGCGTCGGTGACGACGCACTCGACGATCGGGGCGTCGTTCAGGCGCTCGATGGCCGGACCGGAGAAGATGCCGTGGGTGGCGCAGACGTAGATGTCGCCAGCGCCCATAGCCTTGAGCTCCTTGACGTTGGCGCACAGGGTGCCCGCGGTGTCGATCATGTCGTCGTTGATGACGCAGGTCTTGCCCTTGATGTCACCGATGATGCCCATGACCTCGGCGGCGTTGTGGCGTGGACGGCCCTTGTGGGCGATGGCCAGGTCGCAGCCGAGCATGTCGGACAGCTTCTTGGCGGCCTTGGCACGACCCACGTCGGGGGAGACGACAACCAGGTTGTCGGTGTCGAAGTTCATGGCGTTGTAGTACTGGCCAAACAGCGGCAGTGCGGACAGGTGGTTGACCGGGATATCGAAGAAGCCCTGGATCTGACCCTGGTGCAGGTCGAGGGTGATGATGCGGTCGACGCCGGCGCGCTCGAGCAGGTTGGCGACGAGGCGGGCGGTGATGGGCTCGCGCGGGCCGGCCTTGCGGTCCTGGCGGGCGTAGCCGTAGTGGGTGATGACGGCGGTGATGGAGCGGGCGGATGCGCGCTTCGCAGCGTCGGTGGCGATGAGCAGCTCCATGAGCATGTCGTTGACGTTGCCGCCGGCCACGGACTGAATCAGGAAGACGTCGGCGCCGCGGACGGTCTCGTCGTAGCGGGCGTAAATCTCACCGTTGGCGAACTGCTTAAGCGTAAGGCCCGAAAGCTCGACCCCAAGGTACTCAGCGATCTTCTGAGCGAGGGGACGGTTGGAGGAACCGGAATACACGCGGATGGACTTGCGCATATTCTCCGACTTCTCGGGATCATTAATCGGCATTACCCTTCTCCTTTATACATCGAATGCCATATAGATGCCTTGTTGCATTGTAACCGCGCGGCGGGGTTTATCGAGTCTTGATAACGTCTTTACCGCCAACGGACACGAACCGACCACTCATCCGGTCGCGCAGGTCACGATAGAAAAAGGAGCCGTCCCCATGGAACAGCTCCTTTTGTGCTTGGTAAAACGTTATACCTCGTCACCCTCGTGCAGACGGCGGCGATAATCGGCGGCCCAGCCCTCAATATTAACCTGACGGGCGCGACCCAGGCCGAGCGCGTCGGCCGGGACCGGCTCGGTGATGACGGAGCCGGCTGCCACGAGCGCGCCGTCGCCGATCTGGGCGGGCGCGACCATCATGGTGTCGGAACCGATGAAGGCGTCGTTGCCGATGACGGTCTTGTGCTTGTGGACGCCGTCGTAGTTGCAGGTGATGGAGCCCGCGCCCACGTTGACGCCGGAGCCCATGGTGGTATCGCCGATGTAGGACAGATGCGGCACCTTGGAGCCCTCGCCGATCGTGGACTTCTTGATCTCCACGTGCGTGCCGGCCTTGGAGCCGTCGAGCATGTGAGTGCCGGGGCGCAGGTAGGCGCGCGGGCCGCAGTCGACACCGTTCTCGATGACGGCCTCAATGGCGATGGTCTCATCGATGGTGCAGCCGCTACCGACGGTGGTGTCGGTGAGGCGGCTGTTGGGACCGAGCTGGCACTCCTCGCCCACGGTGACGTGGCCGATCAGGTGCGTCTGCGGCCACACGACGGTATCGCGGCCGATGGTGGCATCGGGGCCGATCCAGGCCTGCGTGGGGTCGATGAAGGTAACGCCCTCGGCCATCCAGTGCTCGTTGATGCGGTCGCGCGCGATGGCGGTGAGCTGTGCGAGCTGGATGCGGCTGTTGACGCCCAGGCCGTCGCGGTAGTCGTCGCAGTGGAAGATGGAGACAGCCTGGCCGTGGCCTTTGAGGATCTCGAGCATGTCGGGCAGGTAGTACTCGGATTGCGCGTTGTCGTTGCCGATCTCGTTAATGTGGGCGGCGAGCTGCGCGCCGTCAAAGGCGTAGCAGCCGGCGTTGCACTCCAGCAGCGTGGCGGCCTGCTCGGGCGTGCAGTCCTTCTGCTCGATGATGCGCTCGATCTGACCATCGGCACCCAGCTTGATGCGGCCGTAGCCAAAAGGATCGGGCGGGGTCATGGTCATGACGGTGCAGGCGAGCTCGCCGGTGGCGACGGTCTGCGCGAACTTGGCGACGGTGTCGGCAGTGATGAGCGGCAGGTCGCCGTTGAGCACCACGACGGGGCCTTGCGTGATGCCACAGGCCTCGAGCGCGACCTTCACGGCGTGGCCGGTGCCCAGACGCTCGGTCTGCTCGACGCACTCGACCTTGGTGGCGCTGTTGGCGTAGGCGCCGTCGATGAGGGCGCGCATCTCGTCGGCGTGGCTGCCGATGACGACCACGACGCGGCTGCAGCCGGCCTTGATGGTGGCGTCGACGATCCACTGGACCATGGGCTTACCCAGGATCTTGTGCGAAACCTTGCAGTGGTTCGACTTCATGCGGGTGCCCTCGCCGGCAGCGAGGATAATTGCGGTTGCGTCCATGTGATCTCCTGTTACGTTATAGAGACGTGTGCTTGGAAACGATACACGGCGCAATATGATACCGCAGGCATATGTTGAGCGCGTAACGATTGGATTGCGGCGGTTGAGGCTTGCGCCGCCGGCGTGGCGTTTGCGCTGGCCGTGCATGGCGGCGGTGCTGCGGAGCTGTCGTTTGAGCGAGGGGACGGGGGTGCCCGTGGACAACATACGAGAGGAGTTTGGCGGCGAGCCCGTCGCGGCATTCTCGATGTCGCATCCAGCTGTGCCGGCGCTCTATATAGTGCTGACGCTGGGGCTCACCATGTTCTCGATGCAGCCGGTGCTGATTGCGCTGTCACTTGCGGGCGGGTTGGCGTATGGATTTGCGACGCGTGGGGCTGCCCGCACGCTGGGCGCACTTCGCTGGCAGCTGCCGGTGATTTTGATTATCGCGCTGGTCAATCCACTGTTTAGTGCCTCGGGCTCGACGGAGCTGTTCCGTATTGGCATGCGCGCGGTGTATCTGGAGAGCATGGTATACGGCCTGTGCATGGGCGGGCTGTTTGTGGCGAGCGTGCTGTGGTTTGAGGCCGCGGCGTCGATGCTCGAATACGACAAGGTGCTCGCGCTTTTGGGTAACGCCGCACCGGTGATCGCGCTCATGATCTCGATGTGCATGAGGCTTATCCCGCAGTTTTTGCGCCGCGGCCGTACGGTGCTGGCGGTGCAGGATGCGATCGATGTGCCGGGCCGCGCGCCCACCGATCCCGTGCGATCGCGCCTGCGGGCGTCGAGCGTGTTGATGGGCTGGGGCATGGAAGATTCGCTGGAGCGCGCGGACGCCATGCGCTCCCGTGGGTGGGGCGCCGCGACGCGTCGAACGACGTATGCGCGGTATCGGCTGGGGCGCGGCGATGTTGCCGCGCTGGTTGGACTTGCGCTGTTTGGCATGGCCACGACGGCAGTGGCGTGGACTGCGACGATGCAGTATTCGTTTTACCCGCAACTATCGGTGCCGGCGCCGTGGCTGGGCTATGTCGTGTACGCTGCCTGGATGATGCTGCCTTGCGCGTCGCACGCGATTGATGAGAAGAGGTTTGGCTGATGGCTCGGTTGGATAGGAGCTCGGCGGCGGGTGTGGTATATGGCTCGGCCGCGCCGGCGATTGAGGTGCGAGGCCTTAGTTTTGCCTATCCCGGGGCCGAGGCACCGGTGCTCGAGGGGCTTGATTGGCGTGTTTCCCAAGGTGCGTTTGCACTGCTTGTTGGCGGTACCGGTTCGGGCAAGTCGACGCTGCTGTCGCTGCTCAAACCCGAGATCGCTCCGGCGGGCGAGCGCACTGGCGAACTGCGCGTGCTGGGCGAGAACGTCGCCGACATGGATGTGCGGGCATCGGCGGAGCGCGTGGGCTATGTGTTCCAGGATCCCGAGAACCAGATCGTGTGCGAAACCGTGTGGCACGAGATGGCGTTTGGCCTGGAAAACTTGGGGCTAGCGCGTGATGAGATGCGCCGTCGCGTAGCTGAGACCAGCTATTTCTTTGGGCTGGAAGATTGGCTTCACCGCGATACTGACACGCTTTCGGGCGGTCGCAAACAGTTGCTGTCGTTGGCTGCCGTTCTGACGCTGCGCCCGCGCGTGCTGCTGCTCGACGAGCCCACGTCTCAGCTTGATCCGGTTGCGGAGAAGAATTTCCTGCACGCGCTGTTTCGTGTGAATCGCGAGCTGGGCTGCACGGTTGTTGTGGCGACGCATCAGCCGCGCCCAATGCTCGAATACGCGACGTGTGCGTACCGGATTGAGAACGGTCGCGTGCGCGAGGTGGCGGATATGGCTTCTTTGGGACGCCGAGAATCGCTGTTTTCCGATGACATGTTGGGGTGGGATGCCATCCGATGTGCAAATAAAGGAGTATTCAGCAGGCGCGAGGACAATTTGGGCTCTCTGGAGCCGCCCGGGGACGTATCGAGCGCGAAAAAAAGTTCAGAATTGGACAAATCGTCCGAATTTGTGGCGCAAACGTCGCTCGAGAACGGCTCGGAAGCCTTCCCGCGCACGGATGGAAGCAGAATACTCCAAAAAATGCACGGCGGGTCGGCTACCATCCTGTCGGAAGGCTGGTTTCGCTACGATCGAGCGTCCGGCTGGGTGCTGCGCGGGCTCGATGCGTCGTTTTCGACTGGCGCGGTGCATGCGGTTGTGGGCGGTAACGGCTGCGGCAAGTCGACGATGCTTTCGGTGCTGGCCAAGACTGCCAAGCTGCAGCGTGGTCGTATGGTGCGCGGGGCGGCCTCGGCTGCGCTGCTGCCGCAGAATCCCAAGGCCCTGCTGGTTGCCGAGACGGTGCGCGACGAGCTGATGGAATGGGCCTCGACCTGCGGATATGACGAGAACTTGGCGCGGGAGCGTGCGGCGCAACTGGGATTGGACGGCCTGGAGACGCGCCACCCTTACGACCTCTCGGGCGGACAGCGCCAGCTGCTTGCCCTGGCAAAGCTGCTGCTGATCGGCCCCGAACTGCTATTGCTCGATGAGCCCACCAAGGGTCTAGACCTGTTCAGCCGCCGCATCATCGCCCGCGCCCTGCGTGACCATGCGAAGGCTGGCGGCACCGTCATCATGGCTACGCACGATTTGGACTTTGCCGAGCAGGTAGCCGACGACGTCGCCATGATGTTTGACGGCGAGATTGCCTGCATGGAGCCCCCGGCCGACTTCTTTGCCGACAACGTGTTCTATAGGGCGTGATGGGATGACGGACTGTCGTTTCTCGCGTTTACCCACAA
>DBGFLF010000364.1:0-5398 GCA_048528725.1 Collinsella sp. | reverse complement strand
CCAGCGCCAGCGCCCTCTTCATCGGTGGTCGGCACGCCCTTTGCCTTGTTGTAGGCAAAGATCAAGACGATCGGCACGATAAAGGCGATGAGATTGCCAGCCACATACCACACGAGGGTCTCGGGCGTGACGATGAGCAGGCCAAGCACGCCGGTCAGACCCTGACCGATAGCGCGCACCTCAAAGAGCTTGACGAAGGCACCGCCGCAGCCTGCACCGATGCATGCGCAGATGAACGGAATGATCGAATAGCGCATGTTTGCAGCAAAGATAGCGGGCTCGGAGATTCCGACCAGCGTCGGGATAAAGGACGACATGCAGATGTTGCGCTCTTTGGAGTGCTTCTTGTGAATGAGGTACATACCGATGGCGCCGCCGCCCTGGGCGATGATGGAAACCGACCAGATGGCCTGGATGTAGTTGAAGCCAGTCGTGGCAACAAGATTTGCCTCGATACCCTGGATGAACTGATGCGTACCGGTAACGACGAGCGGCTGCAGGAACGCGGCGAAGACAAAGGCACCAAAGACGCCCATCCTGTTGTACAGGATATCGATTACGCCGGCGAGGACGTCACCGATCAGGTTACCGAGCGGGCCGAACACGGTGAACAGGGCGACGTTAGCAAGAATCAGGGTAACGGTCGGGACAAAGACGAACGAAACGACCTCGGGGATGTACTTCTGGGCAATCTTTTCGACCTTGGCCATAAACCAGGCGGTCAGAATTGCAGGGAACACGCCGCCCTGGAAAGCAACCATGGGAATGGAGAGCGGACCAAAGTTCCAGTACTCAGCACCCGTCGGGTCCATAACGAACGTGTTGCGGTTCATAAGGCTCGGGTGAACCATGACGATACCGACGAGGATGCCCAGGATCGGGTTACCGCCAAAACGCTTGACTGCGCTGTACATAACCAGGACAGGCAGGTAGTCGAACGTGGTGGCGATAATGGCAAAGAAGCTTGCGAGGTTCTTGAGGAACTCGCTGTGATCGGCGAGGCTGCCCTCCATGCCAAAGAGGCCGTTGGCAACGATCAGCGACTTAAGGCCGATGATGATTGCAGCGCCGACGAAGGCGGGAATGATGGGGATAAAGATGTCCGAGAATACCTTGAGGACCGAGAAGAACTTGCCCTTCTTGTCCGCCTCGGCGCCCTTGACCTCGGAAGCACTGATCTCCTTAACGCCCGTCAGAGCCATAAACTCATCGTAAACCTTGTTGACGGTACCGGTACCGAAGATGATCATGAGCTGGCCGCTGTTGTACAGCACGCCCTTGACGCCATCGATGTTCTCGAGCTCGGCCTTGTTGTATTTGCTCGTATCCTTGAGCACCAGACGCAGACGGGTCACGCAATGCGTGGCGCCCTCGATGTTCTCCAGTCCGCCGACGTTGTCGACGACTTGCTGGGACACTGCCTTGTAGTCCATGTTCCTCTCCATTCCTTTTCTAAATCATAAAACGGTTCGTTGCCGCTACAGAGACGCGATCGTTGCGTTTGCGCACTTGAGCGCACCGTCGGTGACGGTAAGCGCCACACCCTGGCCCTGCTTGTTGCAGAAGCGAGCGTTGAGCGCAACATCATCGACAAAGATGGTCGCGATGTCGTCGTCGACGACCAGACGCACATGGTGAGTGCCCTCGCCCTTAAAGAACAACGGACGCTCGAGGCCCATGTTGTTGACCTGGAACCACGGATACTGGGGGGCCGCCGTAAACTCGAGCTTGCCCTCACGCAGGTTGGCGCGGAACTCATAGGCAAGACCGGACTCGGCGTCCTCGGCAAGCTTCACCGAGAAGCCGGCAGCGTCACCGGCGAGCTCGATGTCGGCATCGAGCATATAGGTGGAACCGGCATCCGCGGCGAGCACCTGCTCGACCTTGCCCGACTCGCAGGAAAGCTCAAAGGCCTCGACTGCCTTAGCCTCGCCAAAGGCGCCAAGCATGCTGTCGGGGAGCTTGGTGCCGAGCGTTCCGTCGGCACGCTGAACGATCTCGAGGGGCATAAAGGTGCCACCCCACAGGTAAGAGCTGGGGTCACCGCCCTCGTCACGCGTAGGAACCCAACCAAAGAGAACGCGGCGCTCGCCATCAAATGCGGTACGCGCGGCATAGTACGCGCGGCCATCGAAGGAATCGTCCGCAGGAGTGATCCAAGGACCGTTGATAGAGCGAGACATGCGGTAACGGGTCTTGTTGCCATCACTGTACTCGGAGAACACCAGATACCACCAGTCGCCCATCTTAAAGAGATCAGGCATCTCGAACATGGTGTACAGGCCCGGATTCCACCAGTCGCCCTGGAACTCCCAGGTATCCAGGTCCTTGGAGGTGAACTTGACCAGACGACCGGTCATCAGACGCTTGTCCTCGCCCACACGCGTGCCGAGGATGAGCATGTACTCTTCGTTCTCCTCATCCCAAAGCACAAAGGGATCGCGCCAGTTGCGGTCATCGTAACCCTCCTGGGGCGGAAGCAGCGTCTCGGCGATGTTCTTCTCCCACTTGACGGCGTCGTCACTCGTTGCGTGAAGAAGAACCTGCTTCATCAAGCGTGCCTTGACCTTATCGCGATTGCAACCAGTGTAGAGCGCATGGTACTTGTCGCCCACCTTAAACACCGTGCCGGCATAAATGTACTGGTCGACTTCCTCGTCGCCGCCGCGCTCAAGGCTCTCGCCAAAGTCCTTGTAGTTGACGAAATCCTTGGTCGTAGCGAGTGCCCAGCCAAACGGCTCTCCGAAAGGTTCGGGGTTACGCGTGTCACGCTGATGATAGAGATAGAACGTGCCGTCCTCGCCGTACGGCATGATGTCGCCTACCCAAATTCCCTCAGGCTGGTAATACACCTTGTGCATCCGAGACTTCCTTTCCACGACATACTAACTCGGTACAATGGCAAGATATGTCAATCGTTTTCATATGTCAAACGTTTTCACACCAATACGTCTTTTTGCAGTTCCAGTCGTCGGCAAACGGTTGACATATGCCGGTGAACGGTCATCAGAGGCGTTTGAGGAATTCTTTTGGCACGGGATGAACTATGCGGTTTTGCCCTCAATGAGTTCAACGGGGAGCTTGATATTCGATTCGGGATTATCGCCGTTAATAAGAGCGATGATGGATTGCACCGCGAGCTCTCCGATGCGATCGATATCTTGACGTACGGTTGTTAAGTCAGGCATAAACGTCATAGTTCGGCGGGCACCATCCGCGCCCACGACCTTAATATCGTCTGGAGCGCTCAAGCCGCGCTGCTTCATCACGTTGAGACAGATGGCCGCCATCGTATCGTCTCCCGCAAAGATGCCGTCAATATCGGGGTTCTCATCGAGGATCTTCGCAACGACCGCGCCCTTTTCGTCGTCGGGCTTAACGAACTCAACCTCACGGACAAGCGCGGACAAACCGGCCTGCTCAACAACATCGAGGTAGGCATCGGTACGCTTATTGGCAGGCATGCGCATGCGGCTATTGCTGCGCAGGCACAGGATGCGTGAACATCCGTCATCGATCAGGCGACGCGTGGCAAGTTCGCCGATGCTATAGCTGTCGCTCGCAATCTGAACAGAGGCTTCGCCAAGGTCGCAGTCGATACCAACCAGACTCAAGCCCATCTCGGCATACGCCTCGGCACCGATATTAAGCGAGTTGACGATGACGCCATCAACCATATTGCGTCGAAGCATGTCGATATAAGAGCGCTCAAGCTCGGGTCGATTGGCGCTATTGCACAGCAGCATCTTAAAACCGTTTTCGGCCAGGGTATGCTCAATGACTTGAACCACTTGGGCATGAAACGGACTGCTGACATAGGGGACGATCATACCGATAAGATTCAGGCGACCGTTGAGCATGGCACGGGCGATA
This sequence comes from Collinsella sp., assembly GCA_048528725.1. GTDB lineage: Bacteria > Actinomycetota > Coriobacteriia > Coriobacteriales > Coriobacteriaceae > Collinsella. Next base: position 1,525 of record DBGFLF010000364.1, on the reverse strand, counting down.
TCGTTGGGCGTATAGTTGATGCGCTTCATCGCGGCATGGACCTTATCGCGGGTCTCTTGGCTAATATAGCCGCGATTATTAAGCACGCGAGATACCGTAGTAGGCGAAACCCCCGCCACCGCCGCAACTTCCTTGATGCCAGGCTTAGCCGTATCCTTAGAACGAGCACTCTCGCGAGCCATAGCACCCTCCCCCATCAACATGTCATACGTTTACATACGAACAAAGCATACCCCAACAACAGCGGGAAGACGGTAACAGCACAAGTAAGTAAACGACTCATCCAAATAATTAGGAGAGTTCCGCCTAAAGGGTGACTACACAGGACCCCCGCCGGGCCGCTTTGGGTTACTTTCCAAAACATTTCCGCAGGACGCAAAGGGCTCCGCCGCGCGAAGCGCGCAGCGGAGCCCTTTGCATGTCCGAGGACGTTTTGGAAAGTAACCCAAAGCGGCCCGGCGATCCTGCGGGAGTTAAACCCCTTTAGAACTTGTCGTGGAAGGTACGCGCAATGACCTCGTCCTGCTGCTCCTTGGTGAGCGTGTGGAAGTTCACGGCATAGCCGGAAACGCGGATGGTCAGCTGCGGGTACTTCTCGGGGTGAGCCTGAGCGTCGAGCAGCGTCTCACGGTTGAAGACGTTGATGTTCAGGTGGTGGCCACCCTTCTCGGCGTAAGCGTCGAGCATGTGGACCAGGTTATCGGCCTGAGTCTCGGAAACTTCAGAAACCTTCATAATGTGTCTCCTTCGATTGATAGGCGCCGGCCGAAACCGGCGCGCTAATCAGTAATCGTTATTGTTAGTATAGCACTAACAATAGTTACTCGCCCAGCTGATCAAGGTCGATATCGCCAAAGAACACCTGGTCCTCCTTGCCGAGCGCACTCGGGATGATGGAGAAGGTATTGGAAATGCCGTCCTGAGCATCGCGGAACGGGAGCTTGGAAACCGAAGACAGCGAAGCGATGGCGCCGTGGCTATCGCGCTTGTGCATGGGGTTAGCACCCGGGGCGAACGGCTGGCCAGCCTTGCGGCCGTCGGGGGTGGAGCCGGTCTTCTTGCCGTACACGACGTTGGAAGTAATGGTCAGAACCGAGGTCGTGGGCACGGAGTTGCGGTAGGTGTCGTTCATGCGGATGTACTCCATGAACTGGTGCACAACGTCGTGAGCGATCTGGTCGACGCGGTCGTCGTCGTTACCGTACTTGGGGAACTCGCCCTCGGTCTCGAAGTCGACGATGATGCCGTTCTCATCACGGACAGGGTGGACCTTGGCGTACTTGATGGCGGACAGGGAGTCAGCCACGACGGAAAGGCCAGCGATGCCCGTAGCGAACCAGCGGTGCACGTGCTTGTCATGCAGAGCCATCTGGATGCGCTCGTAGCAATACTTGTCGTGCATGTAGTGAATGATGTTCAGCGAGTTGACGTACACGCCGGCGAGCCACTTCATCATGTCGTTGTACTTGGCCACAACGTCGTCGTAATCGAGGGTATCGCCCTCGACGGCGCGATACTTGGGGCC
>DBGFLF010000363.1:0-3348 GCA_048528725.1 Collinsella sp. | reverse complement strand
CTCCGCCGCCCGAGAAGCCGCCACCACCGCCGCCGCTCGAGCTATCGGAACTCGAAGCCAGCTCACGGATGCTCTCGTGATACACATCGTTAAACGAATCGAGCGGCGACTCGGTACCGTAATGATGGTAGTACCACCAGTAGCAGGGGTAATTGTCGTAGAAACCGTCGGCCTCGCGCACCTCAGGAGGAACAGCCTCGGCAAGCTGACGCAGGACTTCCTTCGAAACGCCCAGCGCCGCACCCATCACCAGAAGTTTATTCCACAGGACCAGATCGCCGGGGACGGCCTCCTTTAGGCGCGTGAAATCCTCGAGCCAATGCTTGAGCGCCTTGCAGCGGACTGCTACCTCGGCACCCTCCGGCGTAAAGCGGCGGAAGGTGAGACTCACGCCAATACCCACCAGCACAATCGGCACCGAGATAACCGCGGCGATAATGTTCGCCTGTGCGCCATCGGTAAAGAAAATGGATCCAATAGGAATAAAGGCAATTAGAATGCCCAGGACCAGGCCAAACACCATTGCGACAATGCCGTCCGAGGCAACGTACTCGCTATCGGCCAGCTTGCCCTTAACGGTGTTCTGATAGTCCTCGAGCTTGTCGCCCACGGGTGTAGCATGCTGCTTGACGTAGTGCTGCAGCTCGTTAAACGTGCGCGAGCGATCACCATTCTCGTCGGGCTTAGCACCGGCAAAGAAGACCTTGAGCACCATGCGGTCAATGCCCTTGGCCGACTTCCAGCCCGCATCGCTCACCGTCACACGATACGTCTGCTCTTCTTTTTCACGCCCCAACAGACCTTTCTTGGCCTTGGTCACGGTCGCCTGCTCCAGCTTGATCACGCGGTCGTCAGTGAGCTTCATGAGCGTGGCGATATATGCCTGATCGGGTACCTCGTTCCAACTCATGAGAGCCGAAAGCACGGCGGGATGGTCGGCCGAGGGCACGTCGCGGAAATATTCGTCCTGGAAAAGCGGCTTGGGCTTGCGGTGGCGCAGCTTGAGCACAACGATTATGCCGGTAAAGGCCACCGCTGCGACAACACTTAGCACGGCAAGCGCATTGGCAATCATGCGAGCATGAGCGCGGCGGACGTTAGCTTCGTCGGCCCATTCTTTCTCTTCGCTCAGGATCGTTGACATGCGCTCTTCGCCCGAGGCGGCAAGCTGCGGCACCCAGTCGCTGGGGAAGGCGATGCGCGCCTCGGCGAATTCGCCCTGATGCACGCAGGGAATGGTATAGGTGACCATGGGCTCGTCCGCATCGAGCGACACGTCGCCCGTCAGCGGGCCGTGGCCCCATGCGCGGAAGTTATCGCCCTTGACGGCCGCCGTCCCGGCAGCGGCATTTGCGAAGTACACTTCCATCTCGACGTCATCGGAATCCGCAGACCAGCCGTCACCCACGAACTTCCAGTAGAGCTCGGCGGTATCGGCCCAGTTCATGACTGCACCGGTCATGGTATAGCTCACGTAATAGGTCGCGCTGTCGCCGCTCTCGTGAGGGCTGAATACCTTAATCCTTACGCCGTCGCCAGTCTGCTCGACCGTGTAGACGCCAGAGTCACCCTTGTTCGCGCTATCGACTTTGTTAAACGCGATGTCCTCTTCCTCGACACTCAGCACGTCGACGCCCGCAGAGCCACCCTGCTGGTTGGAGCCTGTATTGATCTCCCAAAACACGCCGTTGATGTCGTCATCGAAATCAAACTGGCGTCCCTCGACAACGGTCAGCGACCCATCGGCCTCAACCGTGGCACCGATATAGGTTTGGGTCATGGAGTAGCCGTCGGCGTGCGCGGCGACAGGCAGCAGCAACAACGCAAGCGCGACGAACGCACAAACGGAAGCGAATCGCGCAAACAGGTGGCGCTGCCGACTGACTTTGGCGGCGAGGGTGTTCATGGGCACATCCTTTATCTGTGGTACCAACAGCGTTATTGTCCCACGTTTGCGAGCGTACGACACGACCGTCTAGGCAAGCGGGGCGTCAATTGGGACAAAAGTCACGCCCGCCGCCAGCAGCTAGTCATTGGGGACGTTCTTAAATGACTAGTCGTTTGGGACGCTCTTTGGCCGAGTCCCGCGCCAGCAATAGATACCACTTCATAGCTCCGTCACAGGTGTAGCGGCTTTGTGTGGGCGCGGCATGCGCTGATTGAGCCGCCAGCCGAGGGGCATAAAGCAATTGAGCGAAAACGGTTTGCCCCTTTGCCGTTCGCTTGAGGATCATGTCCCCCTTTTCCGCGGAACCCCCGGCAGTTGCGAAGAGCTGCCGGGGGTTCTGTCGTCTAAGGTGCCGAGTTGATGGACAGGAACCAAAGCACCGAGTCTGCGGCCCGCTATACGCAATGCGGGGCCTCGATAACTTGCGGACCACAGTGACGCCTCCCTACCGCGCCCCGCGCTATACTCGTCCGCATGGATATCAACGCACGCAACATAGCAACGCCCGCCGCGGACGCGCCAACGACGCCGCCCGCCTCCGCCCCCGTCGTGGGCCGCTTTGCCCCGTCGCCTTCGGGCCGTATGCACTTGGGCAACGTGTTCAGCTGCCTGTGCGCGTGGCTTTCGGCCCGCAGCCAGAGCGGCAGCATCGTGTTGCGCATCGAGGACCTGGACGATCGCTGTAAGCGCCCGGAACTTGCCGCCCAGCTCATCGACGACCTAGCCTGGCTGGGACTGGAGTGGGACGAAGGCCCCTACTACCAGCGCGATCGCCTAGACCTGTACGAGGACGCTCTGCACCAGCTGAAGGACGCCGGCCTCACCTACCCCTGTTTTTGCACGCGCGCCGAGCTCCACACCGCGAGCGCGCCGCATGCCAGCGACGGCACGCCCATCTACCGCGGTGCCTGCCGAGGCCTTTCGGCCGAAGAGGTCGCCCGCCGCAGCATCCTGCGCGCCCCGGCCACGCGCCTGCGCGTGCCCACCGTCGACGACCTCGCAGACGATGTGGTCGAATTCGTGGACCGCACGTACGGAGCCCAATGCGAGGCACTCGCCACCGAGTGCGGCGACTTTTTGGTGCGCCGCAGCGACGGCGTATTTGCCTATCAGCTGGCCGTGGTGGTCGACGACGCCGCCATGGGCGTCACCGAGATCGTACGCGGATGCGACCTGCTTGGCTCCACGCCGCGCCAGATCTATCTACAGCGCCTGCTGGGACTGCCCACGCCGCACTACGCACATATTCCGCTGCTCATGTCGCCGGACGGCCGCCGCCTTTCCAAGCGCGATCGCGACCTGGACCTGGGCGAGCTCCGCACCCGCTTTGGCACGCCCGAGGCGCTGCTGGGCTGGCTCGCCGGGCAAACAGGCATCGCGCCGGACACCACGCCGCGCAC
>DBGFLF010000362.1:0-4504 GCA_048528725.1 Collinsella sp. | reverse complement strand
CGGAAGGTTACGATAGCGCTCGGCATAGTCGAGGCCGTAGCCCACCACAAAGGCATCGGGGCAATGGGTTCCAACATACTTGGGCGTGATGGCCGAGGTACGGTCCTCAACGTCCTTCCACAGGAAGGCGGCGACCTCCAGAGAAGCGGGCTTGCGGCTCTCGAGGTTCTTCATCAGATACTTGAGCGTCAGGCCCGAGTCCAGAATGTCCTCAACGATCAGCACGTCGCGACCGCGGATGTCGATATCCAGATCCTTAATGATACGCACGATACCCGAGGACTTCACACCGTCGCCATAGCTCGAAACAGCCATGAAATCGATGTTGGTCGGCAGCTCGATCTTGCGCATCAGGTCGCCCATAAAGACCACGGCACCGCGCAGGACCGCAATCAGCACCAGATCCTTACCCGCGTAGTCGCGCGTAATCTCCTCGCCCAGGCGAGAGACGATACCGTCGATATCCTCCTGCGTGAACAGAACCTTCTCGATATCCGGATGTTGAGAAGCCATGACAACCCTTTCTTGTGCTTATCGCCCACACACCGCCGTATGGACGCGAACTTCACATTCTAGCAGCGCACGGGGTAAATTTACCAGCCCGTGCGCCATCAGCGCGGGAATACCGTCAACGTCGAACAGAATAGCAGACGTGGGACGCTATTCCGCATCGACCACGCGGAGCAGATATGCCACGCGCGTTGCGGCCGTGCACTTAAAACGCTCGTCCGCGCGAACTCCGGCGACCCACACCACGGCACCTCCCGGCGCCGTCCTCACCATGGGCACGCCGGCGCGCTCGGAAACGGGAATGCGAGCCTCGCCTAGCAAGTCGGATACTTTCTTGCTTCGGCCACTCATCCCTAACGGGCACATCACGTCTCCCGGTGCGGGACCGTCCACCCACAGGCGCGCCAATCGCGCCTCGACAGGGATCTCGCCACGCGAGCCCGCCAGGATCCGCTCACTATCGCTGTCGGCAAAACCCAAGGCAGCCGCGTCTACCAAAGCTGTCACTTCCCCGGCAGCCGCAAGCTCACGGGCGCGGCGCACGATATCGCATCCCAGCTCAACGGCCATCGGCTCTGTGACCAGCATACGTCCCCCGCCCAACGGCAAACGACCGGGTACGGTAACCCAGTCCGCGACCAGGCCCTCGCGAGCCACCGGGGCCTTAAACGCCAGCATGCCAAACTCAACGCGCGCGTCAATTCCCGCCGGAAGCGTGACCGAGCCGGCACCCTCGGCAACGCAGGAAAGGACTCGCTCAACATGCCGCATCTCGGGACGAGCGTCCGGATCGATGCGTTTGATCGCCAGTCGCACGATGCGCCGCGCGATTACCACCTCGGCCGCAGCAAGGCGCCTGGCATCGAGCACCAGTGCGCCCGCTGCCTCTTTGCGCAAACAGCTTCGAAACGCCTGTGCCGACAGCTGGGATAGAAACGCATCTTCATCACCCAAGATCTCACAGGCGGCGCCAATCGTCTTGCAGACGCTCACGTTGCGCTGCGCCACCACCGGCATCACTCGATGGCGCACGTAGTTTCGCAGATACGAGATATCCTCATTGCTCTCGTCTTCACGCCACGGCTGACCATGTACCTGTAGATAGCCCACGAGCTCGCCGTGAGTTAGGTCGAGCAAGGGACGCACCACGATATTCCTCCGGCGAGGAATGCTCGATAGGCCAGCGGGCCCCGAACCCTTAATCGCGTTCATCAAAAACGTTTCCGCGCGATCCGAAGACGTGTGCGCGGTGCAGATACGAGCCGCCGTTCGCGGTGCCCCCGTCTGGGCGCAGAGCTCGCGAACATACCTCCGCGCCGCGGCATAGCGCACCTCGCGGGCCGCGGCCTCAATATTGCCCGACTCCCCATCAAAATAAGCGTGCTCCACACACAGCGGTAAACCATATTGCGCGCAGAGCTCACGCACAAAGGCCTCGTCGCCATCGGACGCCTTGCCGCGCAGATGATGGTTTACATGCAGCACATGCAGGCGCTCGCGAGCAATGGGGGCGACACCGCGTCCGTCTTGGATATCCAGCTTTGATGTGCACGCCATAAGAAGCAGTGCCGTCGAGTCCGCGCCGCCTGATACCATGAGCACGACAGGAGCAGCCTGCTGCCTCGTCCGGGTCTCATCGACTGCCCCAGGCACGGCATGGTGTCCATAATGCTGAGATACCGTAGGCATTTGCTTCCTCCTCTATTCGTCCGCACCCATTGTATCCTTTGGAATCTTATGTCTCGTCTGCACCTTCATATCCTCGGCAGTGGCTCTAAAGGCAACTGCGCACTCATCGAGGGCCCGCAGGGGCTCATTATGGTCGATGACGGACTGTCTCGCCGCGAGACATTAAAGCGCATGGCAGAACTGGGGCTCTCGACAGACAACGTCTCGGCTCTTCTCATTACTCATGAGCATAGCGATCACATCAAGGGCCTCGATGTCTGGTGCAAGCACTGGCACGGCCCCCTCTTTGCCAGCAGGGGCACTCTTTCGAACAAAGAAAATCTTTCGCATCTGCCTGTCGAGGAATTCGATCCCGGCGACGCCCTATCCATTGCCGGCATCCACGTGCAAACCTACTCAACATCACACGATGTCATCAATCCAGTCGGTTATCGATTCGACGCCCTCGATGATTCCATCGGCTTTGCCACCGACACCGGAGAGCTATCGAGCCAAGCCATGAACACCCTCAAAGATTGTCGAGTCCTCGCGCTCGAAAGCAACCACGATGTGACCATGCTGCGCGAGGGAGAATATCCCCGCTTTCTTCAGGAGCGCATCCTGTCTGCAAGGGGACACCTCTCCAATGGCCAAGCCGCCGAAGCCGCGCGCGAACTTGTTACCGATCGCACCGAACAGCTCATTGCCATGCATATCAGCCAAGATAACAATCGTCCGAGCCTTACCGTCAAAAGCTATGCCAAGGCTCTGGCCGCAACCCTGGATGACGAGGTCGGCAGCTCCGCAACCCTTCTCCAAGGATCGCGAAAACTCTCGATACGCCCTGCGAGTCAGTATCAACCGGCAACCATTCAATAGACTGTCCTAGACAGCAAAAGGGGCCGAGAATCGCTTCCCAGCCCCTTTTGCTGTCTTTTAATAGCGCAGAACACCAACGAAGTTAGTCGATGGAGATCTTCGTAACGTTCTTCTTCTCGACGATCTTGGGGACCGTAACGGTCAGGATGCCGTCAGCGTACTTAGCCGAGAGGCCCTCGCTCGAAGCGTCCTTTAGATACACGCCACGCGTCGCGCTGTACGAGCTGAACTCCTTCTGCAGGAAGTTCTTGCCCTCGTTCTCCTCGTCTTCCTCGACATTCACGCTAATGGACAGACGGCCCTCGTTAAGCTCGACATCGATATCGTCCTTGGCGACGCCGGTCAGATAAGCCTTGACCTCATAGCCGTCGCCCTTATCCTCAACGTCAACGGGAAACGCCTTAGAGGCAATCGAGCTGTTCGCTAGGTCGGTCATATCATCAAACAGATCGAACAGCGAGCTAGCAGAAGGACGAACGCCAAAAACCGAACGATAAGGAACCATGCTTGCCATGTTTACCACTCCTTTTAGGACTGCCGAGCCATCTTCTAGGTGACTGGGACTTCTTTTGACGCTCATATATATGCCCACACAGTGCTTATATATACATTGACTATAAAGTTTTTTGAGTCAAGTACTATAAGCATATCTAAGTGTAATTGACTCAGGTTTTAGTAAGGTTAAGGTTCTTTGAACCAGAGCTTAAATAACGAGTATGTTCGCAGCTACAAATAACAAGGGGCTTACAATGAGCGCGTACACGTTGTTGGTAACGAGCTAAAGGGCATCATGGACGACCAAAACCAGAACAAAATGTTTATGCAGACGCAGGGGGAAGAAACTTCCACGCAGCCGCCACGGTTCCATCGCCCCCACATCTCGCAAGAGCCCATTAATGATCCTGAGCCCGAGTATGTGACGAGAAATCGATATCAAACGCTCGAGGATGCCCAAACGGGACGCAAACATATGGGCGTCGCCTCGGGAGACCCTGTATATCTGAAAGACGCACCATTATCTAAAAACAGCGCAGCTAGTGATGAGCCGATGAAAGCATCCGCCGCTCATCAACAAAGAGGTCCTCGACCAAAGCAAACATTGACGCATTCGGCTCGCTATCTCGAAACGCCAAAACAAGGAAAATCGATCTTCGTTTCGTCAAGTAAACGACGCAAGAAGCATCGACTGACACTCCTGCTTTTGATCATTGTGGCCATAGCAGTTGTCCTTGTTATTCGATTTATCTTCTTTAAATAAAGGCTCAATACCAAAAACGATAAGATCGTCTGATGTAATAGAGTCATTTACGCCCAATAAACGCAAAAAAGGGGAGGCCGCGAGGCCTCCCCCTTCTCAGTTCAAGCGTACGGCTCGGTGCCGTCCACCGGTCAGCGGCGCCCTGGCCTCCCACGGGCTGACCCCGCAGTACTCTCGGCGCGATGGGGC
>DBGFLF010000361.1:0-3305 GCA_048528725.1 Collinsella sp. | reverse complement strand
CGCCCCATCGTCCTGTGCCCGCTCGTGGGCCTGGTGCTGGGGGACCTGCAGTCCGGCCTCGCGATCGGCGCCAGCCTGGAGCTGCTGTTCATGGGCTCGATCTCCATCGGCGCCTACGTGCCGCCTGATGAGACGATCGGCGGCGTGCTCGCCTGCGCCTTCGCTATCCAGCTGGGCCAGAGCACCGAGGCAGCCATCGCGCTTGCCATGCCCATCGCCACGCTGTGCCTTGCCATCAAGAACATCCTCAACGCCGCCCTGCCGATCCTGGTTGACCGCGCTGATGTCTTCTCCGGCCAGGGCAACCTTAAGGGTGTCTATGCGATGCACTTCCTGATCGGTTTGACCGGTATCATCATGGCGTTCCTGCTGTGCTCGCTGTCGTTCTATCTGGGTGCTGACGCCATCCAGGGCATGCTCGACTTCATCCCGCCCTTTGTCCTTGCTGGCTTTGGCGTTGCCGCCAACATCCTGCCTGCCATGGGCTTCGCCATGCTCGGCCGCCTGGTGCTCACCAAGCAGCTCGTGCCCTTCTACTTCCTGGGCTTCCTGCTGTGCTCCTACGCCAACGTGCCCGTCCTGGGCGTCGCCCTGATCGCCATCATCATCGGCATCGACAAGTTCGACCTGCTCGGCCTGGGCGGAGCCCAGCCCCAGCTCTCCGCGGAAGGGGATGAGGACGATGACTTCTAGTCCCGAGAACAAGATCACGCGCTCCGACCTCGTCAAGAGCGCCGTCAACGTCGGCGCCCTGGGCATGGAGTTCTCCTGGACCTACTACAAGCAGATGAACATCGCCTTCTGCCTGATGGTCGCCAACATGCTCAAGAAGATCTACGCCGGCCGCCCCGACGACTACGCCGAGGCCCTGCACCGCCACTGCGCGTTCTTCAACATCACCGTCCAGTTCGCCCCGTTCGTCGGCGGCATCGCGATGGCCATGGAGGAGAAGGTCGCCCGCGGCGAGATCGAGCCCGAGAGCGTCAACGACGTCAAGGCCGCCCTCATGGGCCCGCTGTCCGGCATCGGCGACTCCATCTTCCTGTCGACGCTGCGCGTGGTCGCCGCCGCGGTGGGCATCAGCCTGTGCCAGGCCGGCAACCCCTTCGGCCCCATCGCCTTCCTGCTCATCTACAACGTCCCCGGCTTCGCGCTGCGCGTCTGGGGCGCCGTCAAGGGCTACGAGCTGGGCGTGGGCTTCCTGGACGAGGCCCAGAGGACCGGCCTCATGCAGAAGATCATGACCTGCGTGGGCATCGTGGGCGTCATGGTCGTGGGCGCCATGTGCAAGGACATGTTCTGGGCCAGCATCCCGGTGGCCATCGGCTCGGGCGAGGACGCCCAGACCCTCCAGGACATCCTGGACGGCATCATGCCCGGCATGCTCGGCATGATCGCCTTCTGGCTGTACTACTGGCTGCTGTCCAAGAAGATCAACCCCATGGTGCTGATCGTGGCCACCATGGTCGTGGGCGTCATCGGCGCGTTCTTCGGCGTGCTGGCGTAAGGGCCCGGCCTATTATCTGCCCCCAAGGGAAACGGCGACCCATTGCGGTCGCCGTTTTTTATTACCGAAAGCTAGTTGGAGGTGCTTCGTGATTCGATCTGACAATCCACCCGATAATGGCGTGAGCGGGGCGATGTATCTATTTGGCACGGCGCTCTTGTGGAGTTTTATCGGCATCCTCGTTCGCGCCAATTCGCAGTCAGCTCTTTTGATCGGTGCCGTCACGGCAATATTTATGGCACTCTTTATCCTGCTCGTCGGCAGGCCCGTCCTTCGCGTCAGCCGTCTTATTGTCCTTGTGGCCGTCTGCAACTTCGTGACGGGCACCACGTTTAACTTTGCCAACCAGCTCACGACGGTCGGCAACGCGATCGTCCTGCAGTACACCTCGATGATTTTCGTTATCGTGTATCAATCGCTCGCAGCTCGCACATTGCCCTCGCCTGCGAAGATTGCCTCCGTGGTGGTTGCTTTTACGGGTATGGGACTTTTCTTTTTAGGCGATTTGAGTGCCGAGGGCATGCTCGGCAACCTGCTTGCCGTCATTTCGGGCGCCACCTTTGGGCTGTGTTTCTTTTTGAACTCTCGCCCCGATGCGTCGCCCATGGTGTCCTCGCTCATCTCCTGCGGTATCTCGATGCTGCCGATCGTCTATTATGCTGGCGCCCTAGACTCCGTGAGACCATTTGAGTGGGGGCTCATGCTGGTGCATGGCCTTTTTTGCAGTGGCCTTGCGAGCGTGCTATATGCCAAGGGGATTGCGCGCACTAACGCGTTTGCGGCCAACTTGGTTTGCATGAGCGAGGTCGTGCTCGCTCCCTGCTGGTCGGCGCTCCTCTTTGGCGAGGTCTTTCGCTGGAACGAGTTTTTGGGCGCGGCGATTATCGTTTTGGTGATTGTAGGCAACTTGGCATACGATGCCTTTGGCGATGGCTTTCTGGTGGCGCTTGTCCGCCATCGAAACAAAGAGCGCGCCTGATGGGATACGTCTGCCGTTTACGGTAAAAAACACCCCGCTGAGCGAGTGGTATTAAATAGTGAGGACCTGCATACCTATAATTGGTATCAAATCATTTGTGCCTGGCATGGGTGTTAGCAGCACACCAGGTACGCTTCGAGCCGTGGAATCGAACTCCCGGAATTGATATCAACAACGCGCGCGACGGGAGTGACGACGGTTCGAGATTCCTTATTGGGAGGAATTATGCTTGTCCAAGCAATCCTCGTCGGCTTAGTCGGAGCGTTTGGATGTCTCGACTACCAGCTCGGCACCCTCTACGCGTTCCGCCCCATCGTCCTGTGCCCGCTCGTGGGCCTGGTGCTGGGGGACCTGCAGACCGGCCTTGCCGTTGGCGCCAGCCTGGAGTTGCTGTTCATGGGCTCGATCTCCATCGGCGCCTACGTACCGCCTAACGAAACCGTCGGCGGCGTGCTCGCCTGCGCGTTTGCCATTCAGCTCGGTCAGGGTACCGAGACGGCCATCGCGCTCGCCATGCCTATCGCCGTCCTTTCGCTGACGATCGGCAACATTACGGATGCTGGATTCTCGATCATTGTTGACATTGCTGACAAGTGCGCTGCCAAGGGCAACCTCAAGGGTATCTACGCGGCACATTGGAGCATGGGCCTCTTTGGCTGCCTTGAGTACTTCCTGCTGTGCGGCGGCGCATTCTACCTGGGCTCCGATGCCATCCAGGGCCTGCTCGACTTCATCCCGACCTTTGTGATCGACGGTTGCGGCGTTGCCGCCAACATCCTGCCTGCCATGGGCTTCGCCATGCTCGGCCGCCTGGTGCTC
>DBGFLF010000360.1:0-2610 GCA_048528725.1 Collinsella sp. | reverse complement strand
GAGACATAGATGCCCAGAACCTCCTTCTCCTGGCTCAGCTTAAGGTGGCGGTCCCACTCCTGGCCGTCCGGATCGGGCACGCTCACCTCAAAGCCCGAGCCCTCAACGTCGCCGAACATATCGAAGAACGACGTCTGGCCGCTCGCGCGATCCTTTTGGCGCTTCACGGCGGCATCGATGATGTTCTCGGGGTTGTTCTTATCCACAAAGTGCATCATCTGGCGACGCGGATACCCCGTGGAGTCGAAGGCGCCTGCCTTGATGAGCGATTCGATCACGCGACGGTTGGCCTGGCTCGAGTCCACGCGCTCGACAAAGTCGTGCAGCGTCTTAAACGGGCCGCCCGCCTCGCGCTCGGCGATAATCGCCTGCGCCACGCCAGTGCCCACGCCGCGGATGCCGGCCAGACCAAAGCGCACGCCCTCCTTGGTAGCCGTGAACTCGGTACCGGACTCGTTGACATCTGGCGACAGCACGGGGATGCCGTCGTGGCGGCACGCCGAGACGTAATGAACGATCTTGTCGGTCTTGCCCGTGTAGGACGTCAGAACGGCCGCCATGTACTCGTGCGGATAGTGCGCCTTGAGCCACGCCGTCTGCATAACCAGGATGGCGTAGCCGGCGGAGTGCGACTTGTTAAAGGCGTAAGACGCGAACTCGAGAACATCGTCCCAAATCTTCTGGGCGACCTCGCGCGTGTAGTTGTTCTTGATAGCACCGTTCATCCAGTGGTCGTAGGTGGTCTCGTCCGAGCCATCCTCCCAGTGGAGCACCGTCGACGTGAGCAGCTTGATCTTTTTCTTAGCCACGGGCTTACGGATACGCGAGTCCGATTCGCCCTTGGAGAAGCCGCACATCTCGACGGAGATGAGCATAACCTGCTCCTGGTAGACCATGGTGCCGTAGGTTTCGCCCAGGATGTCGTCCAGGCGGTCGTCGTAGGAGACGGCCGGCTCCTTGCCGTTCATACGGTTGATGTAGGACGAAACCATGCCGGCGCCCAGCGGGCCCGGGCGGTACAGAGCGATCAATGCCACGACATGCTTGTATTCGGTGGGTTTCATGTTCTTGATCGTGGCCGTCATGCCGGCGGACTCGACCTGGAAGACGCCGGCGGTGTGGCCGGAGCCCATGAGCTTAAAGATCTCGGGATCGTCAAAGGGAATCTCTTCCTCTTTGATGTCGATGCCGAAGTTCTTTTTGATGTTTGCCTTGGCCTTGGAGATAACCGTCAGCGTGCGCAGGCCCAGGAAGTCCATCTTGAGCAGGCCCATGTCGGCAACGGTATGGCCCTCGTACTGGGTAATCTCGACGCCGCCCTTGGTGTCGAGCTTGGTGGGCACATGCTCGTTGACGGGGTCGCGGCAGATCAGAACGGCGCACGCGTGCACGCCCTCGCCACGGGTGAGGCCCTCAATCGAGAGCGCCGTGTCGATGATGCGGCGGGCGTCGTCGTCCTTTTTATAGGCCTCGGCAAAGTCGGGGTTAAACAGGTCCTCTTTGCCGGGTTGTTTTTCGAGCACCTGCTTGAGCTTGACCTTGGGGTCGCTCGAGACCATCTTGGACAGGCGCTGGCCCATGTAGACCGGGTAGTCCAGGACGCGCGCGGCGTCGTTGATGGCCTGCTTGGCCTTAATGGTCGAGTAGGTGATGACGTGGGTGACCTTCTCGGGGCCGTAGAGCTGGCGAACGTGCTCCACGACCTCGAGGCGCCGCTCATCGTCGAAGTCCATATCGATATCGGGCATCTCGGTACGCTGCGGGGACAGGAACCTCTCGAACATCAGGCCGTTCTCGAGCGGGTCAAACGCGGTGATGTTCATGGCGTAGGCGACGATAGCGCCGGCGGCCGAGCCACGGCCGGGGCCGACGCCGATGCCGTTGTCCTTAGCCCATTGCACGTACTCGGCGACGATCAAAAAGTAGGCGGCAAAGCCCTTGTCGCAGATGACCTTGTATTCGTACTCAAAGCGCTCTTTGATGTTGACGCCGCCGATCTCGCGCGTGGCCCAGTCGTCACCGTAGTGCTGGCGCAGGCCCTTCTCGCACTCGCGGCGGAACTGGCTCTCGTGCGTCTCGCCGGGATCGAGCAACGGGAAGCGCGGCAGGATGATGGAGTCCCAGTCCAGCTCCACGTAGCACTTGTCGGCAATCTCGAGCGTGTTGTCACAGGCCTCGGGGCAATACGGGAACATCGCCCGCATCTCCTCCTCGGTCTTCATATAAAACTCCGAGCCGGTCATGCGCATGCGGTTGGGGTCGTCGACCTTGGCGTTCATGCCGATGCACATGATGACGTCCTGCACGGGCGCGTCCTCGCGGCGCAGGTAGTGAAAGTCGTTGGTAGCGATGACCTTGACGCCCACCTGTTTGGCGATGTCGATGAGCGTACGGTCCATCTGCTCGTCGGTCAGGCCATTATCGGTGGTAATGCCGTGTTCCTGAATCTCGATATAGAAGTCGCCGGGATCGAAGGTGTCGCGGAAGGTTTCGGCCCACTTGATGGCGCCTTCCATGTCGCCGCGGTCGATGTATTTGGGGATGATGCCCGCGATGCAGGCGCTCGTGCAGATCATGCCCTTGGCGTGGCGGCGCAGGTTGTCGAGCGTC
>DBGFLF010000359.1:0-2369 GCA_048528725.1 Collinsella sp. | reverse complement strand
GAAACCGGCCGGGAAAACGCCCGCATCGACCAGGCGGCCCGCATCCGCTTTAGAGAACGGGCCTTTAGTGCCCTCACTCACGACGAGCGCGAGCAGCTCGCCGAAATGCTCGAGAAAATCCGTGTAACCTGGGAGGAACTGGATGATTAAAACCCTCATGGGCAGCATCCGCGACTATATGAAAGTCGCTGTTGCCACGCCATTGCTCGTGCTTGGCGAGGTGCTCTGCGAGATGCTGATTCCATTTATCACCGCCAACCTGATCGACGCCATCAAAGACGGTACCACCGTAGCCGAGATGCTTCCCACCGCAGGCTTTTTGGTGCTCATCGCGCTGACGTCGCTTGCTTTTGGTGCCGCTGCCGGCGTCACCTGCAGCCATGCGAGTTGCGGCTTCGCCAAGAACCTGCGTCACGACCTGTTCTACAAGATCCAGACGTTCAGCTTTGCCAACATCGATGAGTTCTCGAGCTCCTCGCTCGTCACGCGTCTGACCACTGACATCAACAACGTGCAGCAGGCCTTTATGATGATCATCCGTATCGCCGTGCGCGCGCCGCTGGTCTTGATCTTCGCCTTTACCATGGCATTTATCATGGGCGGCAGCGTCGCCATGGTCTACCTGGTCATCATTCCGCTGCTGGGCTTTGGACTGTTCTTTATCATCTTTAAGGTACGCCCCATCTTCTCGCGCGTGTTCCACAAGTACGACGCCCTTAACGAGTCCGTCGAGGAAAACGTCACCGGCATGCGCGTGGTCAAGAGCTATGTGCGCGAAGACTTTGAGAAGGAGAGGTTCGCGACCGCTGCGCGCGACGTCCAGATGGACTTCACCCGCGCCGAGAAGCTGCTGGCCTTTAACAACCCCATGATGAACATCTGCGTCAACGGCGCGTTTGTCGTCATCATCTACCTGGGCTCCAAGCTCATTATCACGAGCCAGGGCACGCTGTTCGACGTGGGCCAGCTCTCCTCGATCTTTACCTATGGCTTCCAGATCCTCATGAGTCTGATGCAGTTGTCGATGATCTTTGTCATGGTGACCATGGCCGACGAATCGGCACACCGCATTACCGAGGTGTTGGCCGCCAAGCCCACGATCGCCGATCCCGCCGAGCCCGTGCTCGAGGTTGCCGACGGCTCCATCGACTTTGACCACGTGAGCTTTAAGTACTCCGCGCATGCGAAGCGCCAGGCGCTCGACGATATCGACCTGCACATTAAGAGCGGCGAGACCATCGGCATCATCGGCGGCACCGGCTCGGCCAAGTCCACGCTTGTAAACCTCATCGCCCGCCTGTACGACGCCACCGAAGGCACCGTGCGCGTGGGCGGCGTGGATGTGCGCGACTACGACTTGGACGCCCTGCGCCACCAAGTGGCCATGGTATTGCAGAAAAACGTGCTGTTTAGCGGCACGATTGCCGAGAACCTGCGTTGGGGCGACCCGAACGCCACCGACGAAGAGGTCCGTGAGGCGGCACATCTGGCCTGCGCCGACGAGTTTGTCGACGGCTTCCCCAAGGGCTATGACACCTGGATCGAGCAGGGCGGCTCCAATGTCTCGGGCGGTCAGAAGCAGCGCCTGTGCATTGCGCGTGCCCTGCTGCGTCGCCCCAAGATCTTGATCCTGGACGACTCCACCAGCGCCGTCGACACCAAGACCGACGCCAAGATCCGCGCAGGGCTGGCAAGCTATCTGCCCAACACGACCAAGCTCATCATCGCCCAGCGCATTAGCTCCGTGCAGGATGCAGACCGCATCATCGTCATGGAGGGCGGCCGCATCGCGCAGATCGGCAACCACGATGAGCTGCTCAAGACGAGCGAGATCTACCGCGAGACCTTTACCTCGCAGAACAAGATGTCTGCCGAGGGCGAAGAGGCCGTCGAAGCCGACACCGAGGTATCCGCAACACAAGCTCAGACCCAGGAAGGAGGCGAGGCACATGAGTAAGGCAACGACCGCCGAGCGCGCGCTCAACCGCAAGGGTGGCACCATGTCGCGCCTCATCAAGACGCTCTTTGGCTTCTACCCCGTGCTTTTGCCCCTCGTCGTCGTCGGCGTGGTGCTCTGCGCCATCATCAACTCCATCGGCGCGACCTTCCTTCAGAGCGCCCTGCAGATTATTAGCGAATCGTGGCAGTCGGGCGATTGGGAAGCTGCACAGCCCAAGATCGCACAGCTCGTGACCACCCTCGCCTGCATCTACGGCGTCGGCATCCTGTCCTCGCTGTTCTGGAACCGCGCCATGGCCATCGTCACGCAGGGCTCGCTCGAGAAGCTGCGCGAGAAGATGTTCAACCGCATGCAGGACCTGCCGATTCGCTACTTCGACACGCACCAGCGCGGCGACATCATGAGCCAC
>DBGFLF010000358.1:0-6138 GCA_048528725.1 Collinsella sp. | reverse complement strand
GGCGATCGGGCGGCAATCAAGACGTTGGATGGCCTGCGCGTCCGCGCCCGCTTGACGCTCGCCCGCAATCATAATGAGCTCTGGCACGAAGACGGTGAAGTCCTGTTTCGAACCTTCGGTATCTCGGGCGTCGCTGTCTTCAACCTCTCCCGTCGTATCCAGCACGGCGATACGATCCTGCTCGACGTTTTCCCCGACCTCTCCAAAGACGAGCTGCTCGATATGCTCAACCGGCGCGTTGAGCTGCTCGGCGGCTTTTCGCCCCGCGATCCCCGTTGGCTCGACGGCATGCTCGCCCCGCAACTCTCCCGCGTCGTCTGCACGGCGTTCGAGCAGTGCCATCCAGGCTCCAACGATGTCATCCACCTGGTCTCGATCCTCAAGCACTTTAAGTTGCTCGTCGAGGGAACAGCCGAGGAGCGCTCGGCGCAGGTCACGCGTGGTGGCGTATCTGTCGAGAGCATCTCAACACCCAGTCTACGCGCGAGCAGCGCTGTCGACGCCCCGCTTTACGTCTGCGGCGAAGCGCTCGACATCGACGCCGATTGCGGAGGCTTTAACCTTGCGTGGGCCTGGCTCTCGGGCATTCGCGCTGCAAGCAGCCTGTAGCCGCGCAGTCTATAATCAAAAACGCATTCGGGCCGTCTGGGATACCGGACGGCCTCTTTCTTGCCTCTAAGGAGACCTCGATGATCGAAATCACCCAAGTCAACGTGTCGCTCGATGAAGCCGGCGATGAAAATACCTGCCTCATTGTTGGCAAGCGAGTCGCCAAGCGCATCCT
The DNA here is from genome assembly GCA_048528725.1 of Collinsella sp. Lineage (GTDB taxonomy): Bacteria > Actinomycetota > Coriobacteriia > Coriobacteriales > Coriobacteriaceae > Collinsella. The sequence goes on along the minus strand of DBGFLF010000358.1, from coordinate 5,354 downwards.
ACGTTGCAAGGACTCCGAGATCAAGTCCATCGAACTCCACCGCAAGTCAATCGACGCTCGCAAAAAACGAGACGTCCATTTTATCCTGAGCTTTCGTGTTGAGCTGACTAGTCCCCACCTCGAGCGAGAAGCGGTCGACAGCGTTGCCGAGCGTGACCGCTCGCGCGTACGCGCGATAGAAGACGATGAGCCTTCGTTCCCCTCCCCCGTCTCCGACGCACCTCAAGAACGCCCTGTCGTTGTCGGCGCCGGATGCGCCGGCCTTTTCGCTGCGCTCACGCTCGCCAAAGCAGGTCTTAAGCCCTTGCTTATCGAGCGCGGCGACCCGGCATTTCGCCGCTCGCAGGCGATCGACCTCTTTCTAAAGGAGCGCATCCTCGACCCCGAGAGCAATATTCAGTTTGGTCTGGGCGGCGCGGGGACCTTCTCGGACGGCAAGCTCAATACGGGAACAAAAAATCCCGCCCATCGCCTTATCCTCGAAACCTTCGTCGAGGCGGGTGCGCCCCGCGATATTCTGTGGGATGCCAAGCCGCACATTGGCTCCGACATCCTTCCCAAGGTTGTCACCGCTATATCCCAGCGCATCGAGCAGCTCGGAGGTGTCGTCCGTTATCGAACGAAGCTCGTCGACATTCGCATCGACGCGTCTGGCGCCATCACCGGTATTGATGTCCAATCGTCCCAAGACGCCGCTTACGAGCCAATCGAGACAAAGCACCTCATCCTCGCCTGCGGGCATTCTGCTCGCGATATTTTTGAGCTCCTTAAGGACCACAACGTGGCCCTCGCACAAAAGACCTTTGCCATGGGCGTTCGCATCGAGCATCCGCAACGCGACATCGACAGAGCCCAATATGGAGCCTCGGCGGGACATCCAGCGCTCGGGGCGGCCCCCTACAAACTTGTTGCCCATCTTCCCAACGGCCGCAGCGTGTTCTCGTTTTGCATGTGCCCCGGCGGACAGGTTGTTGCCGCCTCTTCAGAACCGTGCCATCTGTGCGTCAACGGGGCCAGTCTCAATGCCCGCGACGGACGCAACGCAAATGCCGCCCTGCTCGTTAACGTCACGCCTGAGGACCTTCCCAACGATGACCCGCTCGCCGGCATCGAGCTCCAGCGTGCCTGCGAGGCGGCCGCCTATCGCCTGGGCGGTTCCAACTGGAACGCACCGGCACAACTCGTCGGAGATTTCCTCGCAGGACGCGCCAGCAAGGCGCCCGGAAAGGTAAAGCCCACCTATCCGCTCGGTGTGACCTGGACGGCAATTGACGAAGCCCTACCGCAGCATATCGTCGAGTCGCTCCGCCTGGGACTTCCCCTACTCGGAAAAAAGCTACGAGGCTACGACCGTCCCGATGCCGTTCTTACCGGCGTGGAGACTCGTTCGAGCTCACCGGTCACTGTTACCCGAGACCGAACGTGCCATGCCGTGTCGACCCCGGGCCTCTACCCTTGTGGTGAGGGAGCTGGATATGCCGGCGGCATCATGAGCGCGGCCACCGACGGCATCCGTTGTGCTGAAGCCCTGATCGCAGACCTCTAACGCACAAATTCCAGCGCGCAAAAGACATAGGCCCCGAGCTCCACAGAGAACTCGGGGCCTGTTCGCTATTTCTTAAACCGTGCACCCTGGCGTTTTCTGCCCGATGCGAACGTGGAACCCTTGCGGGCCTGCGAGCGTAAGCGCTCGATCGTCTCGTCCTCAGACGCACCCTCGAGCATCGCCCGAATCTGAACGACGGCATCGCGCAGGCGCGCCGCCTCCTCAAAGTCCATAGCGGCAGAAGCGTTACGCATATCCTCTTCCATGGTTTCGACGATCCGCACAAGCTCGTCATGCGGCAGTTCTTCCAACTGCTCCGCAAGTGTCTGCTCGGGCGCCACCGTTTCCGGCACACCGCCCTCGCCCGACTCATCGGGCGTATAGAATGCGCCATGGCCAAGAGAGTCGCCCTTCGAGCGTCCCTTGGAGCCCACAGTTTTTTCGGCCTCGGCAATAAAACTTGAGATGTCGTTGATGGCCTTGCGCACTGTCTTGGGCACAATGCCATGTTCTTCGTTATATGCCATCTGAATCTCGCGACGGCGCTGCGTCTCCTCGATGGCCTCTTTCATCGAATCGGTCACAACGTCTGCATACATGATGACTTCACCATCGGCGTTACGGGCCGCACGGCCAATCGTCTGAATCAGCGAACGGCGGTTGCGCAAGAAGCCTTCCTTATCGGCATCGAGAATTGCCACCAGTGAGACCTCGGGGAGATCCAAGCCCTCGCGAAGCAGATTGATGCCAACGAGAACATCGATCTTGCCCTCGCGCAGCGTTCGCAGGATCTCGACACGGTCCATTGTCGCCGTATCAGAGTGCATGTAATTGACCTTAATGCCCGCGTCGAGCAGATGGTCGGTCAGGTCCTCGGCCATGCGCTTGGTCAACGTGGTCACCAGCACGCGCTCCTTGCGGGCAACGCGCTCGCGAATCTCGTCCTCAAGATCGTCAATCTGGCCGCGAACTGGACGCACGTCAATCTTGGGGTCGAGCAGGCCAGTCGGACGAATAATCTGCTCCACATCGTTTTGGCTCACCCGCAGCTCGTAGTCGCCCGGCGTGGCCGAAACATAGATAAACTGGGGTATCCTTGCCTCAAACTCATCGAAACGAAGCGGGCGGTTATCGAGCGCCGAGGGCAGGCGAAAACCGTGTTCCACCAGCGTCACCTTACGCGAGCGGTCACCTTCGTGCATGCCGCGAATCTGCGGCACCGTCACATGGCTCTCATCGATGATGCAGAGCATATCCTTGGGAAAGTAATCGATTAGGGTAAACGGCGGCTCACCCGGCTTGCGACCGTCCAGATGACGCGAGTAGTTCTCGATGCCGTTGCAAAAGCCCATCGTCTCGAGCATCTCAAGATCATAATCGGTGCGCTGCTGCAGACGCTGCGCCTCGAGCAACTTGTCGGTCGCCTTGAGCTCCGCCACGCGCTTCTCGCACTCTTCGCTGATCGATTTCAGAGCCGCCTTGACCTTCGGCTTCTCGGTCACATAGTGTGATGCCGGCCATACGGGGATGGCCTCGTACTCACGAAGCATCTCACCGGTGACCTCATCGATCTCGGCAATCAGCTCGACCTCGTCGCCAAAGAACTCAAACCGCAACGGATGCTCAGCATAAGGCGGATACACGTCGACAACATCGCCGCGCACGCGGAACGTGCCACGCGCCAGGTCATAGTCATTGCGATCATATTGAATGTCGATAAGCGCATGGATAAAGTCATCGCGCTCGAGCGGCACCTTCTTGTCGACGTTTGGAGCCAGACCCGCATAGTCCTCAGGAGAGCCAATGCCATAGATACACGAGACCGATGCGACAACGATCACATCACGTCGAGAGAGCAGTGACGCGGTCGCCTGATGGCGCAGCATCTCGACCTCTTCGTTAATCGAGGAGTCTTTCTCGATATATGTATCGCTTTGCGGCACATACGCCTCGGGCTGATAGTAGTCGTAATACGAGACAAAGTAGACCACAGCGTTATTGGGAAAGAACTCTTTGAGCTCGCTCGCAAGCTGAGCAGCGAGCGTTTTATTCGGAGCCATGACCAGCGTCGGCTTTCCCAGGGCCTCAATAGTCTTTGCCATCGTGAAGGTCTTGCCCGAACCAGTCACGCCCAGCAAAACCTGATAGCGGTCTCCGTCCCTCACGCCCTGCACAAGCGACTCAATGGCTTTAGGCTGGGAACCGGCAGGCTCATAGGGAGAAACGACCTTAAACGGCACGTCAGAGCCTTCAACGCCAAAGCGCTTAAGTTCACCACCAACGCGTTCTACTTCAAATTCCGCCATGGATACTCCTAACTCATATATCTGCAGTATACGCAGGCGGCAGGCATAGTCCTATACGAACCGATCGGGATAGAGAGTCTTGTAGCGAGCCCAGGCATTATTGACACGAATCAGATACGTCTGCGTCTCGGGAAAGGTAATTGCATTATGAAGCGACGTACCCTGCTGCGCCCATCCGTCGACATTGCCCATGCCGGCGTTATAGGCGGCGATGGCACTATCCGTCGACCCGTTGAAATAGGCGAGAAGATACGAGAGGTATGCGCAGCCAAACTCGATATTCGTAGCCGGATCGTTAAGATTGTCGGCCGAATACTCCCCTCCGTCGACAAGGCCCTTGGCAATCATATCCTGGGCAGTCTCGGGCATCAGCTGCATCAATCCCTGAGCACCCTGATTCGACTCGGCCTCGGGATCCCAATTCGATTCAGACTTAATGACAGCGCACACCAGATACGGATCCAGATTATGCGAAATACTGGATTGCTTTACATACGCCTCGTAGTCAATCGGATACAGCGGCTTAAAGAAAGCGGCAGGGGCACACGAGTAGACGAGCGAAATAAGGCCGAAGACGAACACAACGGCAAGTGGCGCCACGCGATACCACGTAAAGAAACGTGCCTTAGGCATCGGCCTCCTCCTTATCCGGAGTATCTATAAACCCGTGGCATGCAAGCCATGAGTCAAGCTGCTCAAAGAGCGAATTATCGCCTGCGGCATTATCAATCACCGTTGTAGCGAGATTGCACAGCGCAGACTCATCGGGCTGGCAAGCAGAACGAGCATCGAAATCGGATGGCTCCATGCCACGTTGAATAGCGCGCTCGCGACGAACTGACAAAGGGGCGCTGATGACCAGAATTTCATCAGCCAAGCCAAATGCATCCTCAAAACCAGTCGGAGCAGAAACCTCGACCACCGCAAAGGGATAACGGGGAGATGAAACCGTACAACAAACCGGATCGAGAATCCTAAGCGAAAGCTGTTCAATCAGAACGGGATGCACGATGCCATTGAGCCGTGCGACCGAATCAGGAGAAGCGAAAGCTCGAGAAGCGAGGATGCTGCGGCGAATGCCGCCTTCCTCATCCAAAATGTCCCAACCGAATTCATCCGCGAGAGTATTGACGATATCAGAGCCCGGCACATACAGAGATTTTGCAAGCTCATCCAGATCGATAAGCATAGCGCCACGAGATTCGAAATAGCGGCAGGCCGTCGACTTACCCGAAGCAATATTGCCCAAGACAAATACGGTAAACATCAAGCCCTCCCTAACGCCAATGCGAGTAATTATCGCTCAAATACACTAGAAGGACTCAAAATACAGCCAAAGAGTAAGAGCGCATACGGGGGAGGTAGGTCCCAAAGCACAACGTGTATACAACGCAAAAAGGGGGAGGCCGCGAGGCCTCCCCCTTCTCAGTTCAAGCGTACGGCTCGGTGCCGTCCACCGGTCAGCGGCGCCCTGGCCTCCCACGGGCTGACCCCGCAGTACT
>DBGFLF010000357.1:0-3566 GCA_048528725.1 Collinsella sp. | reverse complement strand
ACTACGTCAATACTGGCCGCCGCGCCGATACCGTCTATGTGGAGAGCGTTGATGGCCTTGCCGGTCGGGAGTTCAGCCAAAAGCGCGTGGTGCTGGCGTCCGAGGATTATCCCGACGATCTGACCTGCCACGTGCGTGATCCCAAGGTGTGGCGCGATGATGATGGGCGTTACCACATGGTGCTGGGCGCGCGTCGTCGCGTGGACGGGCCGCATGTCGAAAGCCGTTTTTGTGCGATGCACGGCGAAGGTGCCGGGCGCGATGTGGGCGAGATCTTGGTGTATGGCTCGGCCGATATGCTGAGCTGGGAGCTCGAAAGCCGCGTTTCCACGCCCGAGCGCTTTGGCTTTATGTGGGAGTGCCCGGGATACCTTGAGCTTGAGTCGGATGGCGGTGTACCGGCGAAGTGGCTGTCCTTCTCGCCCCAGGGTCTTGAGGGCGGTCGTTGGGACCGCGGCAATGTGTATGCCGCTGGCTACATGCCTGTATCGGGCGACATCACTGGTGGCAAGGACGCTTATGAGCTGGGCGAGTTCCGCCTGTGGGATGCCGGTTTTGACTTCTATGCGCCGCAGGAGTTTACGTCCGAGGATGGTCGCCACATTCTGATCGGCTGGATGGGCATGCCCGATGAGCCGACCTATGGCAACGCGCCCACCGTGGCGTGTGGCTGGCAGCACTGCATGACGGTGCCGCGTGAGCTTACAGCCGGCGCCGGCGGCGTGGTGCTGCAGCAGCCGGCTCGCGAGATCGAGCGCCATTATGCCTCGGTGCGTGTGGGGCAGGGCTCGTTGGAGGTTGCCGACGATACCTGCTTTGACGTTGTTGTTGACGGTGTCGATGGCGCGTTTACCGCGACCGTTGATGACGAGCTGAAGCTGGAGTTTGTGCCCGCCGAGGGCGAACTGCCCTCGCGCTTTGAGATGCGATTTACCGATGAGGGTCGCGCTTCTGCCGGCTGCGGTCGTACCGTGCGTTGGGAGCCCGTCGACGAGGTTCGTAACGTGCGCATTGTTGGCGATGTCTCGTCGGTCGAGGTGTTCGTGAATGATGGCGCGCTCGTGTTTTCGACGCGCATCTATCCCGAGGCCTATGGCGTGACCGTTGACGCTCCGGGCACGAGCGTGAACTATCACACGCTCAACATCTAAGCGATTCGTCGCATATCGGCGCTATACTGCAGCCGTTGCCCACGATGCGGGGAACACCCGCATCGTGGGTTTTTGTTTTGAAGGGACGGTGCCGTATGGGCGTACAGCAGCTAGAAGAGGCCTGGGCTTTGAGGGCCGGCGCGCGTGAGGCGCGGTTGCTTGCGGCCCCGCATGTGCCGGCAGCGCTGTCGCAGCTGGGGATTGTGCGTCCCGGTGACCGCCTAGTGGCCTTTGCGGATGACTTTGCCGATGCGTTTGCGCGCGGCTTTGATGGCTGCGACGTGGCTATGGTGGAGGAGTCGTCGGTTGCGGCGTTTGCTGCTGCGTCCGATGGCTTTGATGCTTCGTTTGATGCCGAGGGGCCGCACCTGTGGTGGTTCATCAACTCCATTGGCGGGTTTGGACTGCGCGTGCCCGATCTTCGTGCGCTGGGTCGGGCGGCGCGTGAGGCCCATGCGCTGCTGGTTGTGGACAACACCGTGGCGTCAGCTTTTGGCTGCGATTCGCTGCGGCTGGGTTCTGCGCTGGCGCTCGAGGCGCTCGATCGCGTATGCGCCGGTGATGCTCCGCGCAAGTTGGTTGCCGTATCGGTCGCGCGCTCGCAGCTCAAGCGCCATCGTGTGGATGCCGCGGCCGAGTGCGCGCATACCCTGCTTGAGGGCTGTGGCTTGGCCAAGTTTGAATTGACTGCTGACGAGGCCGGTGTGCTGGAGCGGGGACTGGACTCGCTCGACGTCCGTATGCAGGCGCATTTCGACCGCGCCCGTGCGCTGGCCGAGTATCTGGCCGCCAACGAGATGGTGTGCAACGTGCGCTATCCCGGACTGAGCTCGCATCCCGACCATGCGGTTGCGACAGGAATCCTCGAGCACGGCTTTGGCCCGGCAGTTGAGTTTGACCTTATCGAGCGCAGTGCGGGTGATTTCTTCGATGCTTTGCCGGGGGAGTTTCGTACATCGCCCGCCGGCGGCGCAACGACGCGCCTCTCGGCCACGCGCGGCAAGCAGGGGAGCACCATCCGCCTCTTCGCCGGCACCGACAACCCCCTGGTCGTAGCGTCCGCCCTAGATAACGCCCTCCGCAACTAGCTAAATCATCCTCGACTCCATAAGTTGCGGTGAAATATGGATTGATTTACGGCTTTATCGGCATAAACAGTCCCTATTTCACCGCAACTTAGAGAGGGGGTTGCGTAGCTAAAAAGCCCCGTCCCAAATTGGCTATTCTTTGATGCTGGCGATGAGGGCGTCGGCTTTGGTAGCGATGACGTTGTTGATGTCGGTCTGCAGCTCCTCGTAGACCGCTATGGCCCGCTCGCCGGCGGGGGTGAGCGTGGATCCGCGGGCGCCGTCGCGCTCGATAAGCTTGCAACCCAGCTGCCCTTCGGCCTCGTTCACAATACGCCACGCTTTGGAATACGCCATGCCCATGCTCTTAGCGGCGCGGTTGAGCGAGTGCTCGCGGGCGATACCCTGCAGCAGCAAGACGCAGCCGTGGCCGAATACGCCCGGCAGATCTTTGTCGCACGCTTGAATGACCAATTTTGCCGTCGTCTTGTACTCCATGCGCTTCACGTCTCTCCGCTAAAGTGTTTGCTGGGCAAACGCAAAGCCTGCGTCAAACCCTCGTGTGCTCTTCTTAAATCATGCATTGTAGCAGTCAAAGTGCGTTAAGATACTTCCCCAGTATTGGGCGCCCAAGGTTGGGCTGGGTCCTACGAGGCCTGCAGCCGACCGGTCGCATGGAAAAAGGAGAAACATGGCTACGTTCTTTCCCGGTGAGTCCCACACGTTTTCGGAGTATCTGCTGGTCCCTGGTTACTCGTCCTCGCAGTGCATCCCCAACAACGTCTCTCTTAAGACGCCGCTGACCCGCTTTAAGCGCGGTGAGAAGCCGGCAATCACCCTGAACATCCCCATGGTTTCCGCCATCATGCAGTCCGTCTCGGGCGTCGATATGGGTGTCGCGCTCGCTACCGAGGGTGGTCTGTCCTTCATTTACGGTTCCCAGAGCGCCGAGTCCGAGGCCGCTATGGTCAAGGCCGTCAAGGATCACAAGGCCGGCTTCGTTCAGTCCGATTCCACGCTGACCCCCGACGTGACCATGGAGCAGGTCATTGAGCTCAAGGAGAAGACCGGCCACTCCACCATGCCGGTTACCGACGACGGCACTCCCAAGGGTAAGCTCCTGGGCATCGTCACCAGCCGTGACTATCGCCCCAGTCGCGATGACCACCAGACGAAGGTCTCCGAGTTCATGACCCCGCGTGAGCAGCTCATCGTGGGCGACAAGAACATCAGCCTCAAGGTTGCCAACGACGTCATCTGGGACAACAAGCTCAACGCCCTGCCCATCGTCGACGACAACGATCACCTCATGGGCATCGTCTTCCGCAAGGACTACGACAGCCACAAG
>DBGFLF010000356.1:0-3869 GCA_048528725.1 Collinsella sp. | reverse complement strand
TAGACCGTATTTCACCGCAACTGATGAGGAGGGAGCTGGAGATGCTGACGATCGGGTGTCATCTTTCGACGACGAAGGGCTATCGGGCGATGGGGGAGACGGCGCTATCCATTGGCGCCAATACCTTTGCATTCTTTACGCGCAACCCGCGCGGCGGCAAGGCGAAAGAACTTGACATGGATGACGTGGCGGCTCTGCGCGAGCTTATGTCGCAAAACGACTTTGGACCGCTGGTGGCGCATGCCCCGTATACCTACAACCCCTGTTCTGCCAAAGAGCGGGCGCGCGAGTTCGCCTTGGAGGCTATGGCAGAGGACCTGCGGCGCATGGAGGCGCTGCCCGGCAACTACTACAACTTCCATCCCGGTGCGCATGTGGGGCAGGGCTCCGACGCCGGCATTCAGATGATTGTCGACGCCCTGTGTCAGGTGATGTTTGAGGGCCAGCAGACGACGGTGCTGCTCGAGACCATGTCGGGCAAGGGCACCGAGGTGGGCCGCAGCTTTGAGGAACTGGCGCTCATCATTGAGGGTGTTGCCGGCAAACGCCCCGAGCTGTCGGCCAAGCTGGGCGTTTGCCTAGACACCTGCCATGTGAGCGATGCCGGCTACGACATCATCCATGATCTGGACGGCGTACTCGACGAGTTCGACCGCGTGGTGGGTATCGATCGCTTGCATGCCGTACACATCAACGATTCGAAGAACTCTTGTGGCGCCCATAAAGATCGTCACGAGTGCATCGGCAAGGGATACCTTGGCAGTGAGGAATTTGGTGGAGGTATGCAGGTTATGCAGAATATTGTATCGAATGGCCACTTGCGTTCGCTGCCGTTTATTTTGGAGACTCCGAACGAACTTGCAGGTTATGCAGCTGAAATTAGACTATTAAGGTCATTGCAGCAGTAATGACTGTCACAAAGTAGAGTATTCCATTCACGTTATGGGTTTGTTTCAATCAGTTTTCTCATTGCAGATTCGTAATTCCGGGTGCATAATAGCCAACAGTTTTTGCAGACCTCTGAATCAAACGAGGTCACCGGAAGGAGACTGATTATGAAGCTGAAGAAGCTTGGCGCATTTGCCGCCACGGGTGCTATGGCGCTCGCCCTTGCTCTGACGGGCTGCGGTTCGTCCAACGCCACCTCTGGTTCTGATGCCGGTTCCAGCAGCTCTGACGACGCTAAGGTCGAGAAGGTCGACGGCTCCAAGGAGTACGCGCTCGTCAAGGACGGCACGCTGACCGTCGGCACCTCTGCCGAGTACGCGCCGTTTGAGTACAAGGATGACAACGGCGACTACCAGGGCTTTGACCTTGAGCTCATCAAGGCTATCGGTGACAAGCTGGGCCTGGATGTCGAGTACGTCAACAATGACTTTGACACGCTGGTTCCGGGTGTCGCTTCGGGCGCCAAGTACGACGTCTCCATCGCGGCTATCACCGACACGCCCGAGCGTGAGAAGGAAGTCACTTTCTCCGATTCCTACTACATGGACGATCAGGCTATCGTGACCAAGGTCGATAACACCGACATCACGGCCGACAACTACAGCGAGAAGCTCAACAACGCCGACGCTACCATCATCGTTCAGTCTGGCTCGACCGCCGAGTCTTTTGCCCAGGAGAACTTCCCCAAGGCCAAGATCGTCCCCTACAAGGACGCTACCGAGTGCTTCAGCGCCCTGCAGTCCGATAAGGGCGACGCCGTAGTCACCAACCGCTCCGTTGCCAGCCAGCTGACCGCCGAGCAGTTCAACACCTGCCAGACCATTAAGCAGATCAGCACCGGCGAGGAGTACGCCATCGCCATCAACCAGGGCAACACCAAGCTCAAGGACGACATCAACCAGGCCATCAAGGACCTGACCGACGACGGTACCGTCGACGCCCTCATGGCTAAGTACAACATCAAGTAAAATAGCTACTTGATTGCGCGCGGGCCCTTTCCGTTTTGGCGGAGAGGGCCTTTGCGCTTCTCTTGACGGAGAGCATTTCCGTCTCGTTTTGCCGGCAACTTCTACGATAGGAGCCACCTTGTCTCGACTGAACAAAGGGGCCGCGGAGCAGCGTTTTCCACTGCCCGCCTTGCTCCAAAAGCTAGTCTGCGTCATGGCCGTGGCGCTCGCGCTGGTGTGCGCGGGGGCATATGCGCCCACGACCGCCCAGGCGCTTGAGACCGCAAAGATTACCGCCCGACCCAACACCGGTTCGGGCAGCGCTGTGGTCGGCGGTACCGAGACGCGCATTACCTGGGAGGTCCAGGCCGATGCCGACGAGGAGCTGAGCGGTCTTTCGCTGGCGTTTGTCGACGGCACGACGTTTGGTACCGATGACACGCGATTGACGATGCTCTCGGGCGAGGACCTCATGGATCGTACGCCCATGAAGCCCACGTGCAAGGCTGACGGCCAGACGCTCAAGATCGACTTTGGCGAGACGGCGCCTGCCGGCGGCTATTTTCGTGTCGAGGTCTACGGCGTGACCTTCCCCGTCGAGGGCGGCGATGAGGCCTTTAGCGGCACCTATACGCTCGCTGACGGGTCGACCAAGAAGATCTCCAAGATTCCGTCGGTGGAGATCAAGGGCGTGACGGCCTTCGATAACTTCCTGGCCGACCTTAAGGAGCAGCCGTGGGTCGAGGCATGGAACTCCAATATGTTTCTTCGCCTGTTCTTGAACCCGGTCATTTTGGTTCAGAGCCTGCCGATCGTCTTTAAGGGCTTCCTTATGTCGCTCTCGATCGTGCTCGTGGCATTTCCGTTGGCCATTCCCTTTGGCTTTGCGCTGTCGCTCATGCGCATTTCCAAGTCGCGCATCCTTCGTTGTCTTGCCGGCATCTATGTGAATATCATCCGCGGTACGCCGGCGTTCCTCCAGATCTACATCGCGTTCTTTGGCCTGCCGCTGGCTGGCGTCAAGGTGGACGACTATGTGCTGGGCGTTATCGTCATGGCCATGAACTCGTCCGCCTACCTGTGCGAGATTTTCCGCGCCGGTATTCAGTCAATCCCCAAGGGCCAGAACGAGGCCGCGCGTTCGCTGGGCATGAATGCCTTTCAGACGCTGCTCTACGTTATGATTCCGCAGACGTTCCGCAATGTTTTGCCTACGCTGACCAGTGAGTTCATCCTGCTTTACAAGGATACGTCGCTGCTCGCGGCCGTGGGCGTGGTCGAGATCGTCATGAACGCCCGCACCATCGTGGCCACGACGGGCTCCATCACGCCGTATGTGGTTGCCGCCCTGTTCTACCTGGTCATTACCCTGCCGCTTGCGCGCTTGGTGAGCGGTCTTGAGGCGAGGCTTCTGGGGACGGTCGAAACTAAGAAGAAGCGTCCCACCAAGAGCGCCGGACAGGTTGTCGCGACGCCCGCCGATCATATCGCCGGTCTGTAAGGAGGTTCTATCATGAGCGAAACCAATAACTCGAACGAGGTCGTCGTCAGTATCAAGAACCTCCAGAAGGCCTTTGGCGATAACGTGGTCCTGCGCGACATCGATCTGGATGTGCACAAGGGCGAGGTCGTCGTGGTCTTGGGCCCCTCGGGCTCGGGCAAGTCGACGATGCTTCGCTGCATCAATCGTCTGGAGCACCCCACGAGCGGGTCGATTGTCGTCGAGGGCGTGGACGTGTGCGCCAAGGGCGTCGACCTTAACAAGGTGCGCACGCACCTGGGTATGGTGTTCCAGCAGTTCAATTTGTTCCCGCACCTGTCAGTCAAAAAGAACGTCATGCTCGCACAGCAAAAGGTGCTCAAGCGCAGCAAGGAAGAGGCCGAGAGGATTGCCGTCGAGGAGCTGACCAAAGTCGGCCTTGCCGAGCGTATCGACTTTATGCCGAGCCAGCTCTCGGGCGGCCAGCAGCAGCG
>DBGFLF010000355.1:0-17108 GCA_048528725.1 Collinsella sp. | reverse complement strand
GCTCTCCATCTGCCTCAACTCCACGGCTAAGTGGCGCGCCCGCGACCTGCCCACGCTCAAGGACTACGTTGCCGAGACCGGCAACCTGCCCAAGTGCCTGGCGACGAGCCTCGCTACGCTCATCTCCTTCTACACGCAGGAGCTCGTGTCCCGCGAGGGCGACGGCCTGCACCTGCGTCGCTCCGACGGCACCGAGTACACCGCTCAGGACGACGCCTTCGTGCTCGACTTCTACGCCGCCCATGCCGGTGCCGACGATGCCCAGCTGGTGCACGACGTGCTCACCAACGAGCAGATGTGGGGCGAGGACCTTACGCAGATCGCAGGTCTTGAGGAGTTTGTCGTCAGCGCGCTCGCTGTCGTGCGTGCCGAGGGCGCCAAGCAGGCCTTCGCCAACGCTCAAGCGTAAATTCCCGGTGCGGGCGCCAGACGGCTTGCCCGCGCCTCGACTTCTGCTCAACCTGTAGGGTTAGGACCATTTGTAATGAACACTATCCAGATCAATCCGGCCGATAACGTGATCGTCGCGCTGTCGCCGCTTGCCAAGGGCACCGCCGTCGCGGTTCCCGGGGTGGGCGAGGTCGCTGCCGCGGAGGATATTCCGCAGGGCCACAAGATGGCCGTGCGTGCCATTGCGGCGGGGGAGAACGTTGTCAAGTACGGTCTTCCTATCGGCCATGTGACGGGCGACATCCAGCCCGGTCAGTGGCTTCATACGCATAACGTCAAGACCAACCTTTCGGGCGAGGTCGAGTACGTTTACAATCCGACGCATCCGGTCGTTGAGCCGGTTGAGCCCGAGACCTTTATGGGCTTCCGTCGCGCCGACGGCCGCGCCGCCACGCGCAACGAGCTGTGGATCATCCCCACGGTCGGCTGCGTCAACGAGGTCGCACGTGCCATGTGCGAGCAGGCTCAGGATCTGGTCGAGGGTTCGCTGGAGGGCGTCTATTACTTTCCGCATCCGTTTGGCTGCTCGCAGACCGGCGCCGACCATGCCCAGACCCGTCGCCTGCTGGTAGCGCTCTCGCGTCACGCAAACGCTGCGGGCGTGCTGTTCCTGTCGCTCGGCTGCGAGAACTGCACGCATAAGCAGGTGCTCGACGAGCTGGACGAGTACGATCACGAGCGCGTTCGCTTCCTTACCTGCCAAGATGTTGCCGACGAGCAGGTTGAGGGTCACAAGATCCTAGCCGAGCTGGCCGACCGCGCCAAGCAGGCCAAGCGTGAGCCCATCCCGGCTTCCGAGCTGGTCATTGGCCTCAAGTGCGGCGGCTCTGACGGCCTTTCGGGCATTACCGCCAACCCCACGATCGGTCGTGTGAGCGATATGGTCGTCGCGCGCGGCGGCACGTCGGTGCTCACCGAGGTACCTGAGATGTTTGGCGCCGAGAGTATCCTGCTCGACCGTTGCGAGAACGAGCAGGTCTTTAACGCCGCCTCCGACATGCTCAACGGCTTTAAGGACTACTTCATCAGCCACGGTGAGGTCGTCTACGAAAACCCGAGCCCTGGTAACAAGGATGGCGGCATTACCACGCTCGAGGACAAGAGTTGCGGCTGTGTGCAAAAGGGCGGCTCCGCGCCCATCGTCGACGTGCTGCCGTACGCCGGCCAGGCCACCAAGCATGGCCTGAATATGCTGTGCGGCCCGGGCAACGACATGGTATCGACCACGGCGCTCACCGCCGCCGGTTGTCATATGATTCTGTTCTCGACCGGTCGCGGTACGCCGTTTGGCGCACCGGCGCCCACCCTCAAGGTATTCACCAACCAGCGCCTGTGTGACCACAAAGCCAACTGGATGGACTTTAATGCCGGCGTGGTGGCTACGGGCGAGCGTACGCTCGATGAGGCTGCCGGCGACCTGTATCAGCTGGTGCTGGACACGGCGAGCGGTAAGCTCACAAGTGCCGAGCGCCGTGGCTGTCACGAGATCAGTATCTGGAAGGACGGCGTCTGCTTGTAGCGGCAAGTGCGCCCAAGCATAGCGCGATGTCATCGGCCCCGTCGGGAGTGTTCCCGGCGGGGCTTTTTCGTTTCGTGGTTAAGTGAATATGTTGGAAAATCTGATAAACGTTCACCTATCTTATGGCTGTCCAGCATGGCACCCTTACCAGCAGAAAATAGGTGTGAGGATCTCAATTGTGTCCGTTCGGCGGTAAAAATCGACCGTTCGGGGATAATATGCAAGTGAACGTTCACCTCTCGTAAGGAATCGCGCATAATCTAGCTAAACGTTCACCCTGAACGGCATGCAGACAGACGTCGGTATGGACTCCAATGTCTTGTTCCAAGACAATCGAGAAAAGAGAGGGAGCTCGATGACTAATAAGATCGGAAAAAAGCGTAAGATCACATTCTGGACGCGCTTGGGCTTTGGTATGGGCGGTATGCTCAATTCCGGTGCCCTGACCTTTACGCACAGCTACATGGTGCTGTTCCTGTCCACGGAGTGCGGCCTGTCTGCAGGTGAGGCTGCGCTGATTAGCTCGTTTGCCATCTATGTCAACGCCATTCTTTGCCCGCTGATGGGCTTTGTGGCCGATAACTTCTATGCCACCAAGATTGGCCGCATCTTTGGTCGTCGTCGTTTCTGGATCTTGCTGGCCATCCCGATGATGATCGCCGAGCCGCTCATCTTCGTGGCTACGCCGTTTGGCTTCCCGTACTACTTTGTGCTGTACTTGATCTACAACGTCGCGTACACGTTCTGCACCGCCAACCTGTCGCCGCTTACCATCGAGATGACCGACGACTTTAAGGAGCGTACGTACCTCACCGGCTACAAGCATCTCTTTGGTAACGCCGCCGGCTTCCTGATGGCTGCACTTGTGGGCTTCGGCTTTGGCACCTTCGGCGAGACCAACCCGTTCAGCTACTTCATCATCGCTACGGTCAACGCTTCGGTCATGGCAATCTCGCTGCTTTGTGTGTACCTGTCCACGTGGGAGCACACCCCCGAGGAGGTCGCTCAGGAGAAGATCGAGAGCGTCGGCGAGGGTATCAAGAAGTTCTTCATCGACGTTATCTCCACCTTCCGCAACAAGTCCTTCCGCAAGGTCCTGTACGCACAGGTCTCCACGAAGCTCGCTGCTGCCTGCTGGTCTGCCTGCCTGTCCTTCTTCATCGTCTACTGCCTGCAGATTCCTAAGTCCTACGAGTCCGTGATGGAGATGCCTGGCAAGGTCGTCGCTATCGTCTGCACCGCCATCTGGGTTGCCCTCATGGCCAAGAAGGGCTTCCACAAGTCTTGGTACCTCGCAAATGTCGGTTGCGCTGCGTGCATCATTGCCTACAACTACTTCGCCTTTGGTCAGATCAACGGCACCTCCACGGTCGCCATCGCCATGATCGCCTACCCCATCATCTTCGCCATCTGGAAGTTCTTCTACGTCGGCTTCCAGTACCTGCCCGATGTTCTGCTCAACTACATCCCCGATGTCGATGAGCTCATCACCCTGCGTCGTCGCGAGGGCATCTACAGCTCCGCGCAGCAGCTCTGCCAGCAGATCGCCCAGGCTATCGCCGTCAACGTGTGGGCTATCGTCCTTGCTGCCTCCGGCTTCATTCAGACCGCCGGCAATAGCGACGCCGTGACCCAGCCCGCTACCGTGCCTCTGTATATCTGCGGCTACATGATCATCGGCTGCGCCGGCTTCTTCCTGCTTGCGGCCGTCCTTGCCCGCGGCATCAAGATCGACAAGGAGCAGTGCGACGTCCTTTGCGACGAGATTCACCGAGTCAAGGAGGGTGGCAAGATGGCCGACGTCAAGCCCGAGGTCAAGGCGCTTTGCGAGGAGCTCTCCGGCTTTAAGTACGAGGACTGCTTTGCCCACAACAACGTTGGCTTCCAGGACGGTAGCGTAACTCCCGCCGAGTAAGGCCGACATATCGTCCAAATCACAGGGCCGTGCCACCGGAATTCCGCCGGCAGGCACGGCCCTTTTTTAACAGCGTACAATTTGCCTTTAGAGCATCTTTTTGAGGGAGAAACCCATGGAGACGAACGTAATCTGGCGCAACGCCCGCGCGGCCGTGATTGAGCTTGACGACGGCGGCTACTTTACCTGTGCCGATACGTGGGAGATCTTTGTCAACGACGAGCCCGCCGGTACCACTAATACGGTCGAGACTTATGTCGACGGCCTGACCCCTAGTAAGCGCAACCTGGTTCGTTTTGTTTGTGGCGAGCGTGAGCTGAGCGTAGGTGTCACCACGCCGGCTGAGCCCTTTACCATCAACGTTCGCGACTGTGGCGCCAAGGGCGATGCCGAGCACGACGACACCACCAACATCCAGGCTGCCATCATGGCCTGCCCCAAGGGCGGGCGCGTGCTGATCCCCGCCGGTAGTTATCGCATCAAGTCCCTCTTCCTTAAGAGCAATATCAACATCGAGCTCGCCGAGGGAGCGGTGCTGTTGGCCCGTCACGATCGCGCGGCGCTTGCCTACATTCCGGGCACGGTCACAGGCGACGAGGGCGCCGGGTATGCCGGCACCGATATGCTGCCCCTGGGCCGCTGGGAGGGCGAGAGTTTCTCGACCTACTGCTCTACCTTTACGGGTCTGAGCGTGCACGACGTGTGTATCTATGGCCGCGGCGCGATTGACGGTCAGACTGATTTTGCCGAGGACAACTGGTGGAACAAGGACTTTAAGAACATCTTCCGCCCCGAGGAGGGTCGTGAGGTCGCCCGCCCGCGCATGATCTTCCTGTCCGAGTGCCAAAACGTGAGCTTGGCCGGCTTCACCGTCCGCAACAGCCCGGCGTGGAACATCCACCCCATCCTGTGCGAGCACGTCGATGCGCTCTGCCTGTCCATCGAGGGCCCCAAGAACTCCCACAACACCGACGGCTTCGATCCCGAGAGCTGCGGTTTTGTTCGCATCCTTGGTTGTCAGTTCTCAGTGGGTGACGACTGCATCGCCATCAAGAGCGGCAAGCTGGGCATTGAGCCCGAGCTTCGTCCCGCCACGCACGACGTGCTGATCTCTCACTGCTACATGCACGATGGTCACGGCGCCGTGGTCCTGGGTTCAGAGGCTGCCGGCGGCATCAAGGACCTTACCGTGAGCAAGTGCCTCTTTGAGCGCACCGACCGCGGCCTGCGCGTCAAGACCCGCCGCGGGCGCGGCAAGGATGCCGTCAACGAGGGCATTACCTTTGAGCACATTCGCATGGACGAGGTGCTCACGCCCTTCGTGGTCAACTCCTTCTACTTCTGCGACAAGGACGGCAAGACCGACTACGTGCAGTCTCGCGAGGCACTGCCCGTCGACGACCGCACGCCCGGCTTTGGTGCCACGACGTTTTGCGATATCGAGGCCACTAACTGCCACGCGGCCGCTGCCTACATCACGGGCCTGCCCGAGAGCAAAGTAACGCGCCTGACGTTCCAGGATGTCCACGTGACCTTTGCCGACGATGCTGAGCCCTTTGTTCCGGCCATGGCCTGCGGCGTTGAGCCCATGGTGCGTCAGGGCATCATTGCGCAAAACGTCAAGGTACTCGACCTGCAAAACGTGGTTGTTGAGGGCCAGGACGGCGAGGAGCTGCAGCTCCAAAACGTCGACAAGGTTGTCCGCGCGTAAGCGTCTGCTCTTAAACAATCGAATCCGGCATGTTGTGACGTGCGATGGACGGGGCCTTCCCGACCCATCGCACGTGCTCTTTATATGCCGGAACTGCAGCGTAGAGGGCTCGCGACGAAAGGGTGTAGCGACTGATGATGATTGAAGAACAAGTTTTTGAAGTATCGACCGAGCGTGAGGGGGCATACCGCAGCATCTCCGAGGCCTTGGAGGCAGCCGATCAGCTCTATCCGGATACTGAGCAGCCGGTGACGATTCATGTCGATCCGGGTGAGTATCGCGAGCGGGTCGAGATTCATCGACCGCATGTGACGCTGGTGGGCGAGACGGCTGACAGCGTGCGCATCGTGGGCGGCCTGGGTGCCAAGATGCCCTCGGAGGACGGCTCGGGCGTCGACGGCACGCTCGGCACCTTTAGGACCTATACCGTTTTGGTCGATGCCGACGACGTGCGGCTCGAGAACCTCACAATCGTCAACGATGCCGGCGACGGTCGCGAGGTGGGGCAGGCGATTGCCCTGTACGCCGACGGCGACCGTTTGGTGGTCGACGCCTGTTGCATTACGGGGCGCCAAGACACGCTGTTTTTGGGCCCGTTGCCCCCGCGCGAAGTCAAACCGGGCGGATTCATTGGGCCCAAGCAGTTTGCGCCGCGTCGGGTGGGCCGTCAGTATTTTCGACGCTGCCGGATTGAGGGCGATGTCGACTTTATCTTTGGCGGCGCGTGTGCCTATTTTGAGGGGTGCGAGATCCGCTCGCTCAACCGCAATATGGACGTGAACGGTTACGTGACGGCGGCATCGACGCCTGAGGGAGAGCCATATGGCTTCGTGTTCCACGGCTGCTCGTTTACAGCCGCGCAAGATGTGGCACCGGATTCGGTCTATTTAGGTCGTCCTTGGCGTGAGTGGGCCCAGACCGTGCTGATCGATTGCTGGCTGGGACAGCATATCAAGCGCGAAGGTTGGTGGGATTGGGCTAAGCCAGCGGCGCACGAGAGGGCGCACTACGCTGGTGCAAGCCTACATGGCCCGGCGAATGATGCCGAAAACTGGGCGCCATGGGCGCACGAGCTCGATGCGACAGCCACTACCCGATACGCCCGCGAACAGGTGCTTTCCGGTGCGGACGGCTGGGACCCCGAAGGTGGCCCGGGCGACGCTGCGGAGACCGACAGTCTTTCCGATAACGGTCGCACGGTGCATATCGACACCTATTACGAAGACGAACTGGCATTTCGTGAGCGCCTTAAGCGTGAGGGCCGCTCCGCCGCATTTAAGGGCACGACGCCCGAAGACTTTGAGGCATGGCAGATTGCGACGAGGGTTCGGCTGTTTGACCTGTTGGGCCTATCGATTATGGATCGCGTGTCGATTGAGGCGCGCGAACTCGATCGGGTGCAGATTGCCGGCGGTATCGTGCGCACCCATGCGATGCTGCAGGTGGAGCGCGACGTTTGGATGCCGTTCTACCTGCTCGAGCCGCAGTCGCCTAAGCTCGATGCGCGCGGCCGCAAGTGTTGCTATATCTGCCCGCATGGCCATCAGGGAGCAGGCGCCGCAAGTGTTGCGGGCGTGACGGGCGTGCCGGCGGTCGATGATGCTGTGCGTAAGTTCAATTACGACTACGGTCTGCGTTTGGCGCGTATGGGTTACGTGACCGTCTGCCCCGACGCACGCGGTTGGGGATACCGTCGTGACTGGAAGGGTCAGGGCGATGACGAGAACAGCTTTCTGCGCGGCACGTGCCTAAACCAGGCGCGCATGGCCGAGCCGCTGGGACTTACCGTTGCGGGCCTCAACGCCTGGGATAACATGCGTCTGATCGATTACCTAGAGGCGCGCGGCGACATTGCCATGGACGACCTGGGCTGTTTTGGCTTTTCGGGCGGCGGATACATGACGCTGTATCTGGCGGCGCTCGACCCACGCGTATGCAAGACGTTTGTCTCGGGCTACCTGTACGGTGTCGATGATTCGCTGCTGCACCTCAACGGCAATTGCAGCTGCAACTACACACCCGGACTTTGGCGCTTGCTCGACATGGGCGATATTGCCTCGCTTATTGCGCCGCGCCCGTTGTTAGTGCAAAGCTGCGAAGAGGATCATCTGAACGGTTCGCGCGGGCTGAAAAATGTTGACGAGCAGCTCGAGATCGTGCGCGATGCCTACAAGTTGCTGGGTCGCAGAGATGGCCTGCGGCACGAGGTGTGTCCGGGTGAACACCATCTGGGCGTGGCACATCTTGTCGAGGATATCGAATGGCTCGATTCGCACGTTGCGGAATGCGCCCGTGCATAGCCCCTCGGCATGCTGCGAATAAACTGTACGTTCCTGTATGACCGCCGATGGGCGGATGAGGAGAAGATTATGGAAACGAAGAGTTTGAGTGAATCGACCATTTGCTGCTTTGGCGATTCGACCACATGGGGCGATAACGGATGCGGCGCAGGCGGCAACGACATCTCTTGGACTTCGCATCTGGGCGCGTTGCTGGGAGGCGCGGTCGTCGAGAACTTTGGCATCAAGGGTTCGCGTATCGCCATCAAGGCCGACCGTACCGATTCGTTTGTCGAGCGCCTTGACGGTATCGACGATGCGGCCGATATCTACATCGTCTTTGGCGGCGTCAACGACTTTAGCCGCAACGTGCCGCTTGGAGAGCTCGGCAGCACGGACGTGCATGAGTTCTATGGTGCACTCGATTACCTGATCCGTACCATCACGGCGCGCTCGCCTCGGGCAAAGCTCGTGTTTATGACGCCGTGCAAGACGAGCGGCAAGCACGAGAAGGATATCCCGGCAAGCGACGAGCTCAACTACCTGGGCCTGACGCAGGTCGCCTACGTGCGAGCGATGCTCGAGGTCTGTGACCGCTACTCCGTGCCGGTGATTGACCTGTATGCGCAAAGCGGTATCAGCCCGTTTTTGCCGGAGCACCGCGAGCTCTATATGCCAGACGGTCTGCACTACAGCCCGGCTGGCTATGAGCGCCTGGCGCATCGCATCGCCGCGGGTCTCACCGCCGTTTGCCGCTAAAAGTCTGCCGTTCGCGAGGAATATAGGGTTAACGTTCACCCTATATTCCTCGTTCGCGTTACACTAGGGGTAACGTTCACCTATCGTTTATGTCAGAGGGGACAGCAATGGGTTGCAATCAGATTCTGGACCGTTACATCGAGCAGTTGATCGAGACCTCGACGCCGCAGGCGCCGGCCTGGAACATCGAAAAGCTCCGTGCCGGTAAGGAGAACACCTGGAACTACATCGATGGCTGCATGATCAAGGCACTCATCGAGCTGTACGAGATCACGGGTGAGCAGCGCTACCTGACCTTCGCCGACGACTATATCGACTTCTTTGTCCAGGAAGACGGCACCATCAAGCATTACAACCCTGAGGAGTACAACCTCGACAACGTCAACGCCGGCAAGACCCTCTATAAGCTGTATGACCTGGTGGGCAAGCCCAAGTACCGTGCCGCCATGGACACCATTTACCGTCAGCTCGAGACCCAGCCGCGTACCAAAGAGGGCGTCTTTTGGCACAAGGCCGTCTACCCTAACCAGATTTGGCTCGATGGTATGTACATGGCGCAGCCGTTCTACATGCAGTACGAGCTGAGCTTCCACAACCGCCGCGCCTGCTCGGACAGCTTCCATATGTTCCAGGTCGTACACGACCTGATGCGCAACCCGCTCAACGGTCTGTAGTATCATGCCTACGACGCAAGCCGCAAGCAGTTCTGGTGCGATCCGGTCACCGGCCTTTCGGCCAACTTCTGGCTGCGTGCCGAGGGCTGGTTTGCCATGGCGCTCATCGATACCTGGGAGCTCATGCCGCCCTCGATGTCGGCCGAGAAGGACGAGATCCGCAAGATGTTCCACGACCTGATCGACGCCATGCTGCCGTATCAGGATGAGAAGACCGGCATGTGGCACCAGGTTATCAACCTGCCCAACATCGCCCCCAACTACCTGGAGGAGAGCGGCAGCGCCATCTTTGCCAACGCCATCATGAAGGGCGTGCGCCTGGGCGTGCTGGGCGAGCGCTATTACCAGTATGGTCGTCGCGCCTTCGACGGTATCTGCGAGACCTGCCTGTCCGAGCATGATGGACAGCTGGCGCTCGACAACATCTGCCTGGTCGCGGGCCTGGGCAACGCCACACACCGCGAGGGCACGTTTGGCTACTACATGAGCGAGCCCATCGTCAAAAACGACGCGAAGGGCGTGGCGCCGCTGGTGCTGGCCTATATCGAGACCATGCATCACGACAAGCTGGCCGGCAAGCGCGATCCGCTGGCCCCTTCGGGCGTGTGCTCCATCGAGGACCCGTTTGGCGGATACACCCCGGGCATCAACGCCTACAAGGGATGTGAATAGCGTGGGGGCTATTACTCCGGGCGTGCGCCTGCACGACCTTCCGCAGGGGACGGTCGAGGAGCGCATTTGCATGGCGGGCGAGCTGGGCTTTTCGTGCATCCAGCTCCCGAGCAAGGTGCTCTATAAGTCGATGGGCATCAACCGTTTGGGCCTTACGCGCGAGCTTGCCGACCACCTGTGCGAGGTACTTGACGAGGCAGGCGTCTCGGTCGCTGTGTTCGGCTGTTATAAAAACCTGGCGACGCCCGACCGCCAACAGCTGATGGACAACTTTGCCGAGTACGAGGCATGTCTGAACTTTGCCAAGATGCTCGGCGGCTGCCCGGTGGGCACCGAGACCGGTCGCCCCAACGTGCAGAATAACGTGGCGGACGATCGCATGACCGACGAGGCGCTCGATGCGTTTGTTGAGGGTCTCAAGTATGTCTGTGGTCGTGCCGAGGCAATGGGCGGTCAGATTTTGATTGAGCCCGGCTGGAACGAGACGGTCAACACGCCCCAGCGTTGCCGCGAGGTGCTTGAGCGCGTGCCGAGCTCGGCACTCGGCGTGATTTACGACCCGGTGTCGCTGCTGCATCCGAGCGTTGTCGGTGAGGCACAGGAGATTACATCGGACATGCTCTACCTGTGCGGCAGCAAGGTACGCGTGCTGCACGCGAAGGACTACGAGGTCGTGGATAACGAGGATGAGGCTGGCTGGTGCGATGGCACGGGTTCGCGTCTGGTGTGCCACGGCGTGGGCGAGACGGGTCGTTACGACTTTGAGCCCGTCGTTGCCTGGGCTGCCGCTGCCTGCCCGGGTATTCCGTGCGTGGTCGAGAACAGCGTGCCGGCGACAGCAGCTGGTTGTCTGACGACGCTCGAGCGTATGTCTGCCCGTTGCGAAGGCGCGCATCGGGAGATGTAGCGTGGCCGACGGTCGCTACGGGCGGCCGGCTAGACGGTACTGGGCAGCATCTGGAACTGCCCGCTATTGTGTTGATGCGAATCAGAGGGGAATCGCGTGGCTATCCACATTGTCGAGGAAGCAAATCGTTGTCTGGGTTGTAAAAGGGCGTTCTGTCAGATCAAGGGCTGCCCGGTGCAGACGCCCATTCCGCAGGTCATTGATCTGTTTAAGCAGCGTCGTCTGGAGGAAGCGGGCGAGCTGCTGTTCCAGAACAACCCGATGAGTGCGGTCTGCTCCATGGTGTGCAACCATTCGGGTCAGTGCGAGGGTTCGTGCATTCAGGGTCGCAAGGGCACGCCGGTGCATTTCTCGAGCATCGAGAACTATATCTCGACGGCGTATCTCGACCGCAAGGAGTGGACGCCTGCGCCGTCGTGCGGCAAGCAGGTTGCCGTGGTCGGCTCGGGCCCTGCCGGTATTACCGTGGCCATTAAGATGGCCCAGCTGGGCTGCGCTGTCACCGTGTTTGAACAGCGTCCCGAGATCGGCGGCGTGCTGGAGTACGGCATCCCCGAGTTCCGCCTGCCGCGCTCGCTGGTGCAAAAGTACCGCCACGTGATGTGCTCGCTCGGTGTGCGCGTGCGCCCCTCGACCACCATCGGCGGCGCGCTGCATATCGACGATTTGCTGCGCGACGGTTATGACGCGGTCTTTGTGGGCACCGGCACTTGGCGTGCCCGCAAACTGGGGATTCCCGGTGAGTCGCGCGGTAACGTGCTGTTTGGTATCGACTATCTGGTTGATCCCACAAGTGTGGCGATCGGACAGAACGTGGCGGTTATCGGCGCCGGTAACGTCGCTATGGATGTTGCCCGTACCGCACTGCGCTCGGGCGCTCGTAAGGTTACCGTGTATGCCCGCTCACGCCACATCTCGGCAATTGACGACGAGGTCGAGCTGACCGAGCTCGACGGTGCCGAGATCGTATGCGGCAAGGCCATCTGCGCCATCGACGATAACGGCCCGGTGTTCGAGACGGCTATCTTTGACGAGGACAACAACGTGGTGGGCTACGAGGAAGAGCTCGACCATGCCGCGGCCGATACCATCGTCATCGCGGCCTCGCAGGTGCCCAAGGACAAGCTTGTGCTTACGACGGGCGGTCTGGAGACCGACCATCGCGGCCTTCTTTCGGTCGATGAATGCGGTATGACCACCGTGCCTGGCGTCTTTGCCGCCGGCGACGTGGTTAACGGCCCGCTCACCGTGGTTCATGCCGTGGCAGGCGCCAAGCTCGCCGTCGAAGGCATGACTGCCTATTTGGGTCTCTAACACATCCCATCCATTAGTTGCGGTGAAATACGGACTGTTTTGGCTGTCAAAAGCCTTATCTACTCCGTATTCCACCGCAACTTTTTTGTGAGGATCGGGATTGAAAGTAGGGAGTGCGAGCGAGTGCGAATGCGGCGGATGCTGGTACGATAGATACGTCAGCGACTGCCGCCGAGCGGCTCAAATGAAAGGAAGCCTGTATGGAGTCCTCCGCCTATCCGATGCTCTTTAGCCCTATCAAGGTCGGTACGACCGAGGTCAAGAATCGCGTCTTTATGCCGCCAGTGTCCACCAACCTGGCCGATCATGGCTATGTGACTGACGACTTGGTCGATCATTATCGTGCCCGTGCCAAGGGCGGCGTTGGCCTGATCATCACCGAGGTCGTGACGGTCGAGCCCACCTATACCTATCTGCCGGGCGACATGTGCTGCTACGACGACACGTTTATCCCCGGCTGGGAAAAGCTCGCCGCGGCCGTCCACGAGTACGGCTGCAAGATCATGCCGCAGCTCTTCCACCCCGCCTACATGGCCTTTAACATTCCGGGCACGCCGCGCCTGATCGCTCCGTCTTTTGTGGGCCCGTCCTATGCCCGCGAGGCACCGCGCCCCATCACGGTCGACGAGATTCACGAGCTCACGCATCAGTTTGGCGACGCTGCCGTGCGTATGCAGAAGGCCGGTGTCGATGGCGTTGAGGTCCACGCAGCGCACGCCCACGGTATGCTCGGCGGCTTTTTGACTCCGCTCTACAACAAGCGCACCGACGAGTACGGCGGCTCGCTCGACGCCCGCATGCGCTTCCTGCTCGAAGTCATCGCCGAGATTCGCGAGCGCTGCGGCAAGGACTTTATCATCGACGTTCGTATCTCGGGCGACGAGTACACCGATGGCGGCCTGACCCTCAACGACATGATCTACGTCTCGCGTCGCCTGGAGAAGGCCGGCGTCGACATGATTCATGTGTCGGGTGGTACCACCATCAAGCGCGGCTCCGCAATTCCCGCCGCCGGTACCCAGCAGGCCTCGCATGCCGCCTGCTCGCGCGAGATCAAAAAGCACGTCAACATTCCCGTCGCCACCGTTGGACGCATCAACGAGGCCTGGATCGCCGAGGAGCTGATCGAGGACGGCGCTGCCGACATCTGCATGATGGGCCGCGCCAATCTGTGCGATGCCGAGTTCTGCAACAAGGCAGCCGCCGGCAACGCCGACGACATCCGCCCCTGCATTGGCTGCCTGCGCTGCCTGAACGGCATTATGTTTGGCAAGCGCATCTCCTGCACCGTCAACCCTGATGTCGAGCGCGACGAGGCTGGCTACGAACCTGCTGCCGAGGCCAAGAACGTGCTCGTTGTGGGCGCTGGTCCTGCGGGCATGGAGGCAGCCTACATTGCCGCCAAGCGCGGTCACAACGTGGTGCTCGTGGATAAGCAGGACGAGCCGGGCGGCGAGATGCGTATCGCAGCCGTTCCGCCGGCAAAGCAGGAACTCACCCGCGTGATCAAGTATCAGTATCGTCGCCTGGCCGAGGCCGGCGTGAAGTGCGTATTTGGCACCGAGCTTACTGCCGAGGACATTCAGCGTGACTACGCCGGCTACGAGGTCGTCCTAGCTTATGGCGCCGAGCCCATCGCTCCGGCCTTCATGCAGGGCTTTAAGCAGGTTATGACGGCTGACGACCTGCTAGGTGGCAAGGCTTTCCCGGGCAAGAAGATCGTCATCGTAGGCGGCGGCACCGTCGGCTGCGAGACAGCCGATTACCTGGCCCCGCTGGTCAACGATCTGTCGCCGGCCAACCGCGATGTCACCGTTATCGAGATGACCAAGACGCTCGCCGCCAACGAGGGTGGTGCCGGTCGCGCGGTGCTCATTACGCGCATGCTCTCCAAGGGCGTTCACGTGCTGACCGAGGCCAAGGTGACCGAGATTACCGAGGATGCCATCAGCTACGAGAAGGACGGTGAGGTCCACACCATCGCCGATGCCGATACGCTGGTGCTTGCCATGGGCTATCGTCCCAATACCAAGCTGGCCGACGACCTTGCCGCTGCCGGCGTTGCCACCCACGTGCTGGGCGATGCCAACAAGTGCGGCAACATCCGCGACGCCATCGGCGACGGCTACAAGATTGCCTGCGAGCTCTAGTTAATCCCTTGGTGCATGGGGGTCAGGTTACTTTGCACCAATCTGGTGCATACAAACCTGACCCCTTTGCACCAGTCATCTTGCTTCTCTGTATGATATTGTATAGCTACTGTCATACAGGAGGCTAAGATGAGTGCTTCAGTTTTGAGCGTCCGTGTTGATGCATCAATTAAGGAATCGTTTGCCGAGCTCTGCGAGGAGCTCGGCATGACGTCTTCCGTGGCGGTCAACATGTTCATGCGTCAGATGCTGCGGGAGCGGTCGCTTCCATTTACCCCTTCTCTTTCAGTCAAACGGGACGAGGCGAAGACCGACGTTTTGACCGTTGCTGAAATCAGGGATGCCGTTGCTCGCGCGGCGGGTACTCGAAAGGCGATTCGGTCGGTCACGTTGTTCGGCTCGTATGCTCGACGTGACGCAAATACCGATAGCGATATCGACCTGCGTATAGAGGTCGATTCCGATGCGACATTTGGGTTATTCGCTCTTTCCTCGTTCGCGGAGGAGATCAAAGAGGCAACAGGCAAGCAGGTCGACGTCGTTTCGAGCGAACACTTGCGAGAAGACATTGCGCATGCCATCGAGAGGGAGGGTGTGGTGCTGTATGTTCGCCCGTAAATCAGATGCGTTGCGCGCCCAGGAGATTCTCGAGGCGATTGATGAGACGACCGAGAGAATCAAAGCGTTCGGTGTGACGGAAGACGAGTTCCTCCATGCGGATGACATCAAGGCCAGGACACTCGCCGATTCTCTCCTTATGTGTGCCCTCAGGGTGACGGAGGAGGCGGGTAAGCTGTCCGAGAAGGCGCAGCGACTACATCCCGAGATTGAGTGGCGCGGTATAGTGGGGATGCGTAACTATCTTGCCCATGATTACGGCAACGTCGATCGCGCCGTGGTTTGGGACGCGGTGACATCAGAGTTTCCCGCTCTTGCAGCGGCATGCCGACAGATTATCGAGGAATCCTAATCTTGCTCTCTTTGAGCCAACATGGTGTGAGATAACCTGACCCCATTGCACCATTTGATAGCAAAAAGCGGCGGCCGTCCCGTGTTGGGGCGGCCGCCGCTTGCGTTCGCTGCGATGGGTCGTGCGATTAGAGCCCCAGGAGCTCCTTGACCTTGGCGATGATTGCCTCGTCGGTGGCGTTGGCGAAGAAGTACTCCTGGAAGTGCTCGCCAGCCAGGGCGCCCTTGACCAGATCCTGGTCGATCTCGCCCAGGACGTCGACGAGCGGACGCATGGTCACAGCGCGGACGCCGTCGAGGATCTTCTTGTTGCGCTGCTCGGGCTCAACACGCTCGGCAGGATAGCCGTTGCCGGAACCGAAGCCAAAGAGCTTCTCGAAGGTGTACTCGAGGTTGAGCTCCTGGCCCCAGCCGTTCTTGAGGGCGAAGGGCATGGCGACGGCGTTACCGTCGTTGACCTGGGCGAAGGTGTAGGCATCCAGCGGGTCGGCGACATGGCCGCAGAGCACACCGGGGAAGGAGTTGCAGGCGAGCATGGCGCCCTCGCCGGTGCCGCAGCCGGTCACGACATAGTCGGCAGCGCCGGAGTTGAGCAGCACGGCGGCAAGGATGCCGTTCTGAACGTAGGTGAGCGGCTTGGAGTCGGCATCGGCATACATACCGTAGTTAAAGACGGTGTGGCCCATGGGCTCGACGACCTTCTTAAGGGCAGCCTCGATCATGGGGTTCTTGGAGTTCTGAGAATTCTCGTTGATGAGAGCGATCTTCATTGCGAAATACCTTTCCTATTTCTAACTTGCGGTGAAATACGGACCGTCTTGCCTGGTAGAAGTCAAAATCAATCCCTATTTCACCGCAACTACTAAATGAACCTAAATGTGGGAGCGCGGTGAGCGAGCGGGCTTGAGACGGAGCAGGTTGCCTTGAAAGAGGAGGGAAGCGTACTTGGGTACGCGACCGACGATTGAAAGGCAAGATGCCCGTCTCAAGCCCGCGCAGCGCCTACTGGGGCTGCTTGCCGATGTATGCCAGGATGCCGCCGTCGACGTAGAGGATGTGGCCGTTGACGAAGTTCGAGGCATCGGAGGCCAGGAACACAGCGGGGCCCTTCAGGTCCTCGGGCGTGCCCCAACGGGCGGCCGGGGTCTTGGCGATGATGAACTGGTCAAACGGGTGACGGCTGCCGTCGGGCTGCGTCTCGCGCAGCGGCGCGGTCTGCGGCGTGGCGATGTAGCCAGGCCCAATGCCATTGCACTGGATGTTGGCCTCGCCAAACTCGGAGCAGATGTTCTTGGTGAGCATCTTCAGACCGCCCTTGGCAGCGGCGTAGCCAGCGATGGTCTCGCGGCCAAGCTCGCTCATCATCGAGCAGATGTTGATGATCTTGCCGTGACCCTTGGCGATCATGCCGGGCAGGCAGGCCTTGGAGACGATGAACGGGGCGTTAAGATCGATGTCGACGACGCGACGGAAGTCCTCGGCGCTCATGTCGAGCATGGGGGTGCGCTGGATAACACCTGCATTGTTGACCAGGATGTCGGGCGTGGTGCCAAAATCGGCCTCGATCTTGGCGACGAGCTCGGCGACGACGGCCTCGTCAGTGACATCGGCCACGTAGCCGTGAGCCTCAAAGCCCAGCTCGCGGTAGTGCTTCTCGGCCTCGGCGACCTTGTCGGCGTGGCGGGCGTTAAAGGCGATCTTGGCGCCGGCCTCGCCGAGCGCCTCGGCAATGGCCATGCCAATGCCGTAGGTGGCGCCGGTCACGAGTGCGACCTTGCCATCCAGGCGG
>DBGFLF010000354.1:0-6579 GCA_048528725.1 Collinsella sp. | reverse complement strand
ATTTTGGCAGGTTTTATCTGGGCAAACGATGCTGCCAGACCAAACCACTACGAAGGTGCCTGTCCCCATTGTGGTGGTTTGGACCGGCTGGACGTGTGTGCATCGAGTGGTATCTAAGTTGAGATACCACCTCTGGTATATCAGCTTGCGTTTGCGTGAGTACAATACTCGAACGTTATGCGTCTCAGCGCCCCCTGTGCGTGGACGTTTTGCAGTCAAGCGGACGAAGGGATTTATCCTATGTGCGGAATTGTCGGCTACACCGGCTCTGATATTGCAAAGAACATCCTGGTCACGGGCCTCAAGCGTATGGAGTATCGCGGCTATGACTCCTCGGGCGTCGCGCTCGAGGTGGGCGAGGGCGCCGCGGCGCACCTCGATGTCATCCGCCGCGTGGGTAAGGTCGCGGGCTTGGAGAGCGAGCTTTCCAATATCGACAGCGACGCTACCTGCGGTATCGGCCACACCCGTTGGGCCACCCACGGCAAGCCCTCCGTCGTTAACGCTCACCCCCACACCAGCTGCGACGGTCGTATCGCCATCGTCCACAACGGCATCATCGAGAACTTCGCCGAGCTGCGCGAAGAGTTGGAGGGTCGCGGCCACCACTTTAAGAGCGAGACCGATACCGAGGTCTTCGCGCATCTGATCGAAGAGGCCTATGCCGAGACGCACGACCTGATGGCCTCCGTGCGCGAGGCTTGCACCCACGTGGTCGGTGCCTATGGTCTGGCCGCCGTGTGCGCTGACGAGCCCGGCGTGATCGCCGTGGCCCGCAAGGATTCCCCGATCGTAGTCGGTGTGGGCGAAACCGGCTCCTATGTTGCTTCCGATGTCATCGCGCTCATCGACGCCACCCGCGATGTCGTGGTGCTCGAGGACGGTCAGTTTGCCAAGCTCACGCCCGCAGGCGTCGAGTACACCGACGAGGCCGGCAACGTTATCGAGCCCAAGGTCACCCACATCGACTGGGACCTGGACATGGCAGAAAAGGGCGGTTATCCCGACTTTATGCTCAAGGAGATTCACGAGCAGCCGCGCGTTGTGCGCGACACGCTGGTTGGTCGTATGACGCCGGCCGGCGAGCTCGACATCGACGAGCTGGGCCTTTCGCTCGAGGAACTCAACGACATCGACCGCGTCTACGTGATCGCTTGCGGCACCAGCTATCACGCTGGCCTCATTGCCAAGAATCTCATTGAGGGCTGGGCTCGCATCCCCACCGAGGTGGAGGCGGCCAGCGAGTTCCGCTATCGCAACCCCATCATCACGCCGACGACGCTCGTCGTGGCCGTGTCCCAGTCGGGCGAGACGGCCGATACCCTTGCCGCCATTCGCGACGCGCGCATCAAGGGTGCCAAGGTCTTCGGCATCACCAACGTGGTGGGCAGCCCCGTGGCGCGTGAGAGCGACGGCGTCATCTACACCAAGGCCAACAAGGAGATCGCGGTCGCCTCGACCAAGAGCTTCATCGGCCAGGTCGTGAGCCTTACGCTTTTGGCCCTGCTGCTGGCGCAGGTCAAGTACCGCTTGACCACCAAGCAGGCGCGCATGCTGTTCCGCGAGCTTTCCGATACGGCCGAGCAGATCCAGTGGATTTTGGATACCCAAACCGAGGCCGTTCATGAGGCCGCCCTGCTGTGCAAGGACGCGCAGTCGGCGCTGTTCGTGGGCCGTGGCATGGGTGCCGCTATTTCCTACGAGGGCGCGCTTAAGCTCAAAGAGGTCAGCTACCTGCACGCCGAGGCCTACGCCGCCGGCGAGATGAAGCACGGCCCCATTGCCTTGATCGACCCGGGCTTCCCTGTCATCGCCGTGGCCACCAAGAGTGCCACCTACGACAAGACCGTGTCGAACCTCATGGAGTGCAAGGCGCGCGGCGCCAAGGTCATCGTCGTTGCTACCGAGGGCGACGAGGAAATCAACAAGATTGCCGACTGCATCATTCGCGTGCCGGCCGTCCGCGACGTGTTCAGCCCCATCACGGCGAGCGTCCCGCTGCAGCTGCTCGCCCGCGAGGTTGCCATCCTGCGCGGCTGCGACGTCGACCAGCCCCGCAACCTGGCAAAGAGCGTTACCGTGGAGTAGTTGGTTCCGCCATTCTGGCGACCAAGGCCCGGCTCCGTTGCAGCGGAGCCGGGCCTTGTTTCATTTGCCCAGATAAAACCTGCCAAAATGAACCTGTCCCTATTTGGCAGGTTAGCGGAGCTTGCTGGTCTCGAAGTACTCGGGGAACTGGTCCAGAACCTCGGTCTGGTTGCGGAACATCATATGCAGGTGCTTGCTGACCAAAAAGCTCGCTTCGATGGGGTCGCGACCGGCGATAGCGCGGCGAATCTGCTTGTGCTCGTTCACGATGTCCTGATTGTCGAGAACCTGCGTGGCGGCGCGCAGCCAGCGGAAGCGCTCCAGGTCGGCATTGGTCTCTTCGAGCCACGACCACACGGTGCTGCGACATGCGATGCTAAAAATCATGTGATGCATGAGGTTGTCGCTCAAAAAGAAGCCGATGCGATCCTCTTCGGCCATGGCCTTTTCCTGCAGCACGATGGCGCGGTCGAGCTGCTCGATGCCGGCCGACGTGGCGCGCGCACAGCACTCCACAATCACCTGCTTTTCCAGATGCTCGCGGATGTAACAGGCACTCTCGGCAAGGGTGAGGTTGATGGGCGAGACGTAGGTACCGCTCTGGGGCACGGTGCGCACCAGGCCTTCCTGCGCCAAACGAACCAAAGCCTCGCGCACAGGGGTGCGCCCCATATCTAGGTCGTCGCAAAGTTGCTTGACGCCCAGCTTTTCGCCCGGCTTGTAGTCCAGGTAGACGATTTTGCGTCGAATGGTGTGGTAGGACTGGTCCTGTAGGCTCGTTTCCTGCTCGCCGACGTGCATCGATTCTTCCATAGCGCCTCGCAACTGTTCTATCAAACTCATATGTCAGTTGTTAATTATGCCGCGAATCAGCTCTCCGCGGTGGGCAATTCGGCTGTTGCCTGAGAACTATTGCGGCATCTTAGTCTGTGTTTGCGCAAGGCTGTGCTCAATGTTGCCGTATCATAAGCCGTCGCAAACGTGAAATAGAAAGAAGGAATCCCATATGCAACTGGCAAATATCGTTCGCGAGCGCTGGAAAGGCGTCTTGTTCTGCCTGATCATTGCCATTCCCGCGACGTTGCTCGGCAAACAAATTGAGGTGGTCGGCGGTCCGGTATTTGCCATCCTCTTTGGCATGGTCCTGGCGCTCGTCTTTCCCAGGAAGCGTCGCGAACAGCTCGCCGCCGGCGTCACCTATACGTCCAAAAAAGTCTTGCAGTACGCGGTTATCCTGCTTGGCTTTGGCATGAACCTCTCCCAGATTCTGTCCAAGGGCGCCCAGTCGCTGCCGATTATCGTGGCGACGATCTCGACCTCGCTTGTCATCGCCTTTGTGCTCTGCCGCGTCATGAACGTACCGGGTAAGATCGCGACGCTTGTGGGTGTGGGTTCGTCGATTTGCGGCGGTTCGGCCATCGCTGCGACCGCGCCCGTCATCGATGCCGACGATCGCGAGATTGCCCAGGCCATTTCGGTCATCTTCCTGTTTAACGTTATCGCGGCGCTCGTGTTTCCGACGCTCGGCGGCATGCTCGGGCTGACCAACGAGGGCTTTGGCCTGTTTGCCGGCACCGCCATCAACGACACCTCGTCGGTAACGGCTGCGGCGAGCGCCTGGGACAGCATGCATCCCGGCGCCAATGTGCTCGAGAGCGCCACAGTGGTCAAGCTCACCAGGACGCTGGCCATTATTCCCATCACGCTGGTCCTCGCATGCTGGCAGATGCATCTGGCACGCAAGGCCGGCGGTGACGCCAAAAGCACGTTCTCGCTTAAACGCGCGTTTCCCATGTTCGTGCTGTTCTTTGTGCTGGCGAGCGTGATCACCACGGTGCTTCAGCTTCCCGCGTCCTTTACGGCGCCCATCAAGGAGCTGTCGAAATTCTTTATTGTGATGGCCATGGCGGCTATTGGCTTTAATACCGATATCGTCGAGCTGGTCAAAAAGGGCGGCAAGCCCATCGCATTGGGCTTTTGCTGCTGGATTGGCATTGCGTGCATGAGTTTGGGAATGCAACACGTACTGGGAATCTGGTAGAGAAGTAGCTTGTTTGCGTGCTGGTTGCTGGTGAGCGCATTCTCACGGTGGAGCGATAGGAGCTCTTGCGGGTATGGCTTGTCCGCAGGTTTATAAGTCCCGAAGAGCTCTTATCGCCCCGCCAGGATGGCGATGCGGGGCAACACCTATACTCGCAGGACGGCGCTTTCTGCCCTATAGTGTTTGGTGAGCAATATCGTTCAATTTTGAAACACTCGGTCGTGCGACCGTCGGCGGCTGCATGTCGCCGCGGACAGGGGCAAATCATGGATAGCGATGCCAAGCTGAACATCTTGACCGAGGCCCTGGCTGCTGCCGGGGCCTCGGCATTGGCAATCGATGCGCGTGGGGACGTCGCGATCTCGACCATGAATGACGCGGCGCTTGAGCGGGATGTGGCGGCTTTTGTAGCTGAGCGCCTCGACCGTATAGGAGACGGCGCGCGTCTGGTTATGGGGCGTGCGGGTGCGCGCCTGAGCCTGACCGTTCGCCCCACCGACAAAGAGGGCGGGGGGCTTTGGGTCGTCGTGGTCCGCGAGGTGCGCGGTGCCGCGGCGCATGCGGGCATCGAGTGGCTCAACGCCGACGAAGTTGAGGCCCGCTACGAATCGAGCGCGTACGGCATCGTTGAGGGGGCGGCCTCGGTGGCTGCGCCGGTTGCAGAGAGTTACGCGCGCGGTGTGCCTCTTATGCTCGAGGGCGAGCTGGAAGCGGGTCAGGTCGAGATCGCCAAGCGCCTCTATCTGGACGGTCCTTTTGCCGATCAGCCCTTTGTTTCCGTTGCGCTCGATGAGCTCACCGAGCGCGGTTGGCGCCATGTACTCAAAAGCGTCGAATCGCCGTTGTTCCAAATGGGGCTGACCCTTTGCATTGAGGGCTGGAACGCGGTTGGCCCCCAGCGCCTCCGCGAGCTGGTCTCCACGATGGCCGACACCGCGTTGGCGACGCGCTGCCATGTGGTGCTGACGGCGAATGACATGCCGGGCGGCGGCGAAAGTGATCAAGCCGCCTTTGTGACCGAGCGCTTCGCCTGTGCGGTGAGCGTCGCGCCGGCAATCGCCGAGCAGGGAGCCGCGTCGACGAAGGTCGCGCGCTATTTGGAATATCTCGCTGATGCATTTGGGACGGCAGCGCCCACGCTGTCTGCCGCGGCGACGAAGACGCTCGATGCTTACCGCTGGCCGCGCAACTATCTGCAGCTCCGCGAGGTCTCGGAACGACTGTATATATTGGTGGGGACGGGCACGGTGGACCGCGCTGTGGCGGAGGAAGTGCTCGCCCAAGAGGACGTGATTAAGACCGCAACCTTTGGCGCCCCGACGCTTGAAAGTGACCTGTATATCCTGCGACCGCTGGCCGATACCGAGCGAGATATCGCGCATCTGGTTGTAGACCATCTCCACGGCAACCGAACCCGTGCGGCGGAGGTGCTGGGCATAAGCCGTACAACGCTGTGGCGCTTGCTGAAGGACGATGACCGTTGAGCGAGGCGCCCGTGACCGCACGCGACGCGTGTGCTACAGTCCAAAGCGTTATTGTTTCGATTTGGTTACGGCGTGCGAGGGCATATGGCTGAGACTTCAAAACCGAGCCGCAGAAGGCGGAGTGCCGCGCCGGTCAACCGACGCACAACATCGGTGACGTGGGGCAAACACGCCTCGGGGTTTGATGGCTCGTTCAAGCGCACTAAATACGGCTATCCTTCGGCAAGCGCCCGCTTGGCAATGCAGGCAGAGTCCTCGCTGTGGGGCCGCAAACGCGTGGTGGGCTCAAAGCTCAAGCACGACGGAACGCTCGGCTACATCAGCCGCGGGGCGGCTCGCCGCAGCGGGCTCAATCCCGCCGGCTGGCATCGCTACGTGCCGATCGTGGCCGCCGTTGCAGTGATCGTCATCGCGCTCGCTGCGCTCGGATATGCCGGCGGTGGCGCCAACTTGGACGCAATGTTTAAATCGCCCGAGCTCGCGCATGTAGGTACAGAAGTTGTCGAGGGCGCTCAGGCCCAGACGAGCGTCGCGCCCCAGCGCGGTATCGTTGCGGCGGCCTCCACCATCGCCGATGCGCAAAAGGACGAAGACAAGCAAGGCGACGACGTCGAAACGGCCCAGACGAACGAAACGACGACAACGGCGACGTCAATATAAGTTGCGAGTGGGGTAGCTAAAATAGCCCCGTCC
Organism: Collinsella sp.; assembly: GCA_048528725.1. Lineage (GTDB taxonomy): Bacteria > Actinomycetota > Coriobacteriia > Coriobacteriales > Coriobacteriaceae > Collinsella. Next base: position 273 of record DBGFLF010000354.1, on the reverse strand, counting down.
CAAATTAGCCACCCCGCTGACGCTCCTGGGTTACCTTACGTAGATGATGTTGTCGCGGCGGGGTTTGGGCTCGGGTAGCGTGTCCTCGGCGTAGCCAAGAATGCAGTTACCGACACCGCGCAGACTGCCGTCGGCGGGCAGGCCCCAGCTGGCCAGCAGCTCCAGGCCCTCGGGCGAGTCAAAGACCTCATGCGCGCGGTGAATCCAGCACGAATCGACACCCAGTGCATAGGCAGCGTTGAGCAAGTTGCCCATAGCGAGCGAGCCGTCTTC
>DBGFLF010000353.1:0-9675 GCA_048528725.1 Collinsella sp. | reverse complement strand
TGAGGCGGCGGCTTCAAGGTCGCGCACGTCAACGGTCCAGATCCATCCCGCATCGGTGTGTGTGAGCTCACCTCGCCCGCGCGTGAGGCCGTTGATCATATCGATCTGCGTCTGAGGGGCGAACGAGAACGTGGCTGCAACGGGCGGTCGGTCGGCGAAATCGAATTCAAAGAACAGATAGTCGTTGAGATTGAAGTCCGCAGGGATGGCGTAGGCCTTCGAAGGACGCCATGCGCGAACGATACGGTCGCAGCGGAATGTCCTGATGTCGTCGGTGACATTGTCGAGGCCGCAGAAGTACGCCACGCCCTCGCGTTCGAACATGCCGTAGACACAGACGGTACGTTCTTTCTGCTCGCCGCGTCCGTTCTGATATAAAAATCGCAGCGCGCATCGCTCGGCAAAGGCGCTCCATACCGCATCGACGGTGGGAGAGCGGCGGATCGGTACTTCGTCCACCGCCGACATGCCGGTGAGGTAGGCAATTTTGGAGCGAATATCGGCAAGCGGCGCGGCAAAGGTGGAAGAGCCGGCCGCTAGCGTCTGGTCGATGGCGTTGAGTAGGATATCGGCGTCGTCTGCGGTGATGAGGCCGCCTGCAGCAAACGTGTGCTCGCGGTCGATTGTCCACGAGCTTTCCTCGGTCTCCTGCGCACCGGCGGGGCGAACCTCCTTGATTAAGATGCCACGCTCGAGCAGTTTGTCACGATCGCGCCGAAACTTGCGCTTATCCGAGTCGATACTGCCCGAGCCATATCCCAGGTCAGAATCCAAGACGATCTGCTCGGTCGTCAGCGGTTCGGGGGAGCTGTTGAGCACAAAGAAAAGATTGAGGATGCGCTGAGCCGTTTTATCGAAACCGGGCTCCGAACTTCCCTTTTTAATTGTCGCGGTCGCGTCGCTTGCCGTCATAGAATCCTCGCATGAGAAGGTAGTTTGCTGCCATGATTTTAGTCCGATATGGAGATTAGGCTATATCCTTGTCCGCTCGAGGCGTTAAGATGGCCCGAATTCGGTCGTTTGCGCTCGCTCGGGGTATACTTTCGACTATATACGGTTCTAATGTGCATGCATTGGGCCTATTTGTCGGATTATGGATGTGGAGCGCACATGGCGAACACCCAGAACTATATTAACCACCTGCTGCAGAACACCGGCATTACGCCGGCATGCAGCGAAGAAGAGCGCTTGGCTGCCGAGGATATCGCTCAGATCTTCCGCAACCACGGCTTTGACCCCGAGGTTCAGGAGTTCAATGCCCCGGCGCCCAGTAGATTGGCATTTGCCGTTACCGGTATTCTTGCGTTTGCCGGCGCCCTGCTGATGGGCATCGGCGGCGGTATCGGCTTGGTCGGCACCTTGCTGGCCATTGTCGGCGCCGTTCTTTACGTGCTCGAGCGCACGGGCCACCCCGTGGTTTCGCGCCTGGGCAAGACGGGCGTGAGCCAAAATGTCATCGCCTACCACAAGGCCTCGGGCCCGCTCGCGTCTCCGCGCAACCGCCCGGTGGTCGTTGTCGCACACTACGACTCTCCCCGTGCTGAGCTGCTCGCCCGCGAGCCCTATGCTTCGTATCGTGCGCTCATCGCCAAGCTGTTGCCCGTTGCCACGGTTGCCCCTGCTGCCGTTGCCATCCTGCGTATCCTGCCGCTCCCCGGCGCGCTCAAGGTTCTGCTGTGGATTGTCGCGATCCTCGCTTCCCTCGTTGCACTTGCCAACGCGGCAAACATCATCTCTAACCGCCACGTTCTTCCCTATACGTCCGGCGCGGTGTGCAACAAGTCTTCTGTCGCCGCTATGCTCGGCGTTATGGACAACGTTGCTCCCTTCCAGGGCGAGAACGAGTTTCCCGACGATGTTCCGTTCGATACCTATTTTGGGGAGCAGAAACGTCGTGCCGAGGAAATGGCGCGCGCGGCGGCGGAGTATGCCGCGGCCCAGCAGCAAAACGACTACGGCAACACCATCGAGTACGAAGAGCCTACCTACGCCGAGGACGAGTTCGGTCAGCCGATTGCTCCCGACGCTCAAACCGAGCCCGAACAGGGCGAGGCTTTTGACGAGCAGATCGAGGGCTTTGAGGGTGCGTCTGCCGACGAGACGCTGATTGGCGCCATCGTGCCCGAGGATCAGAATCAGGCTGTCCAGGCCGAAGAGTTCAATGACGAGGTTCCCGCTGCTGAGCCGGCGGAGGAGCCTGCCGCGGCCGAGCCCGAGCCCAAGCTCTATCGCAACGCCGCCGGCAACATCCGCTTTGGTTCGGATGCCATCCGTGCGCTCGGAATGCTTCCCGAGTCCTGCGCGCTCGATTACGAGGAGGGCGAGGAGCCGACGTTTGAGCCCGAGCCTGCCCCCGTCGTGGCTGCGCCTGCGCCCGTTGTCGCTGCGGATGATGAGTCTGCCGCGGTTACCGCTGCCGTTGCCGAGCCCGAGGCGGTGTCCGCGATCGATTCCGCGGCAGGACTGGACGTTTTGGCTCCCGCCGCGCCGGCGCAAGACGTTGCGGACGATTCTGACGACGATTACGTTGAACAGCCGAGGCGCGTGTCTTACGAGAGCGATACTGATTTCTCGGCCGAGATTCCCGCGGCAACGCCCCATGCCGACATTGCATCCGCGTTCTCGTCGATTGGCGCCAGCGCTTCCAACTTCTTTAAGGGTGCGCTTGCAAAGGGCAAGAAATTTGTCGACGATTTCGAGGAGAAGCGCGCTGCCGCACGCGAGGCTGCCGAGCAGGAGGCTATCGCTCAGCAGCAGGCAGCCGAGGCGGCACGTGAGCACGCGGCGCAAGAGTTCGAGCAGAACGAGGCTATGCAGTCCGCGCCCGTCGACGCCGCCGAAGCTACAATGTCTTTCGAGGCTCAGCAACCGACGTCAGCGGATGTTGTTGAGGCAACAACATCTTTCGAGGCTCAGCAGCACGTCGATAGCACCATGTCGTTTGATGCCGCGCAGTTCGATTCCACGATAACGTTTGAAAAGCAAGGCACCGCAATTGCCGAGCCCCTTCCTGTTTCCGATGAGCAGGGCGACGCGGCAGACGATGACGAGCCCATTGATGCTGCCGAAATCCAAGATGCCGCCGAGGACGAGTCCGTCGAGGCCAACTCTGACGAAGAGCAATACGCGGCAGCCGATCAAGGTGATTCGACCGAGGTCGAGCAGGAGGAAGTGCCTGCGGTTTCCGAGACTCCCGAGACGGATGAGTCGAGGCCTTACTCCACGCAGATTTTCACCATGCCGACCCCGAGTGGTTCCGGTGCCACGGTTGCCAATGTCGCTCCCACCCAGGACGAAACGGTCGATTCCCTTATGGCCCAGATTTCCTCCCAGGCATCGCCGCGTCCGCAGATGAATGTTCCCGATCCGGCGTCGGCACCGTCGCCTGCACCTTCCTCGTCTCCGCTGGCTTCGGTCCCCGATCCGTCGCTGCCGTCTATGAAGCAGGCAAACGTTGCGTCTCGCACGTCGCTGTTCGACCTTCCCGATCCCTCTGCCCAGGTCAACGACCCCTTTGCTACTGCCCAGGGTCCCGAACCCACATCGGCACCCGTTGCGCCTTCTATGCCCGTTGCGTCGGGCGCGCAGCCGATCGAGACCATTTCGGCTCCCGCCCCAGCGGCACCCAAGTCTCGCAAACGCGGCCTGGGTGGCCTGTTCGGTCGTAAAAGGAAAAACGAGCAGGACAGCATGAGTGATTGGCTGGGCGTCGAAGACGATTACGATGCCAAGAAGTCCGGTCGCGGTATCGGTTCGTGGGATAACTTCGAGGACGATAACGATGGCTGGAAGGGCGGCGCTGCGTCTTCCGATGGCGCTTCTTCCGAAGATATGCTCTCGGCTGTCGCCTCTATGGGCGATGATGAGCTGCTCGGTCACGATATCTGGTTTGTGGCAACGGGCGCCTCGGATTGTGATGGCGCCGGCATGAAGGCCTTCTTGGCTTCGCATCGCGATAAGCTCCGCGGCGTATTCTTCATCAATCTTGAATCCGTCGGCGCCGGTAGGCTTTCGGTGGTGACGGTCGAGGGCGAACAGCAGCTGCTCAAGGGCGATCGCCGCATCATGAACCTGGTCAGCAAGGTGTGCAAGTCGTTCCATGTCGATTGTGGCGCGCTCGAGATGCCCTATGCCAAGACCGATGCCTATGCCGCGCTCGAGGCGAGCCGCCGAGCCCTCACCATCGCCGGCGTGGACGGCACGCGTCTGGCTTGCGCTCGTACCGAGGACGACCTGCCCTACAATGTCAACCCGACGAACATTGCCACGGTATCCGAGGTCGTGACCGAGGTTATCCGCCGTTCGTAGACGGAGCTCTAAGGAGTCAACGTGTTTTCGTATATTAAGCGCCATTGGCCTGTCTACGTGATTTTGACCTTGATTGCCATTGCGTTAGGATTTGGGGCTGCCTACATCGTGGGTGCAAAGGGCTCGACCCCCGCCTCCGCAATCAGCGAAGAGGTGGAGCAAGAACAGAGTACGGGTGCCGATGGGATTCCTGAGTCCGAGCAGGCAATCGTTGATGGTGGATCTTCGTCTGCAGAGTAGATACGGCGATTTACATGATTGAAAGCGGGCGAGCCAGGGGGACTGGCTCGCCCGCTTTTTCATCGCGCTAGCGCTTCTTTGGGATCGACCTAAGGCGAGCGAACCATAGGGCTGCGGCACCCGAGGTCAGGAGCGCGGTGATGCAAGCGGCGATGGGAACTGATCCTGTTGCCGGTAGGTCCTGCGGTAGGGTACAGCGTTGAATGACACGGTCCTCGTCATGTGACTCAAGTTTATCGCCGCCGCCGTTGCGGCAAAGATCGACGCGTGCGCTGTTGGTGAGTGCGGTTTGGGGCGTATAAGCCGACGTCGCCTGCATGTGCACGATTGCGCCCCGAGCGTCTGTGCCAAGGATTGCTTTGGCATCGTCAAGGTCGTCGTGCTCATCTTTGAGATCATCGCGGGTCCAAGAATCCGCATCGCTTCGAGTCGTAAAGCCGGCGGCTACCGCACCGTATTCAATGCGAATGCCCGTTACGACGGTATTGGACGCAAGGTCGAGTTCTTTCGCCTCGAGTGTGGTGGATTCCGTGGTCGAGACATCCGCCTTCCAGAGGTGCCAGCCGTCGTAATCGACGAGGCGGCAATCCTCACCCAGACTTTCCTTTACTTCGTCGGACTCAAGCCAAGGATTTTCGTGTCCATCGTCAAGTATCGCGTTCGCCGGCTCATCGACGTCTGTCGAGTCCAACGGCGTCGTGCGATACCACACGTTGCACAGACCGTTGAGGTCGCCGATGGCGACGGGGGTTTCGATTGAGATGAATCTCGCCGTGCCGTCTTTGGCGCACTCAAGATCATCGGTAATCGTAAACTCATCAACCCAAGTAGCGGAATCGTTTCGAGCGTCGATGGTATAGGAGAAAAGTCCATCCGTATTAGTTTGCGTCGCGGCGCGATTTTTACCATCGCCGTTAGCCAACAGGCCCTTTTCGATAGGTTGGACAAGTTCCTGACGCTTGTCGACCTGTCCCTTGATCTCGATGGGCGCATCCTTCATCGCGACGGATTGGACTTCTCCCGTATCCTTTATTTCAAACGTTATTTCCTCGGCAAGGTCATAGGTCCGCGGAGACATCATTTCGCGCAACGAGTAGGTGCCGGGTGCAAGATGTTCGACGCGGTGTGGCTTGTCGGATGAGGTCCAGGAGTCTATTTCGGTTTTATCGGGACCATATAAGGTGAGTTGTGCGCCTTCCACTTCCTGCTCACCGCTTGCATCGACCTTGGAGATATCAACCTTGGTGTAATCGTCGGATACGTTAAGCCGTGCTTCTACAACGGGTGTTTTCTGGTCGGCATAAGTAAGGTCGACAATATGGGTTGTCCGATCGAGCAAGAAGCCTGCCGGCGCTTGAGTCTCGACAACCTCGTAGCGTGCGGTGCCAAGTCCCAGCGGGAGGTTGTCCGCGCGTGCTTCTCCAGTTTCATCCGTCGTGATGGTAGCGACAGTCTCACCGTCGAGCGCGGCAATGCTACCGTCGGGGCGCACGATATCACTCGAGGCACGGATCTCAAAGACGGCGCCCGCGAGGCTGCTGCCGTCTATGGCATCGGTTTTAACGATCCTGATGTTTCCGGTCGCGGCGTGGTCATAATACGAGGCGATTGCAACGGGCGCTAGGTTCATGTCGGCGGGTATGTTTACCTCGATCTCCTCGCCGACAAGATAGGGCTCTTTGGCCGAGGTTTCGCGTACATAATAGGTGCCCGGCACGAGCGATTCGGGCAGTGTGACGGTCCCGGTCGCGTCAGTCGTAAAGGTGTCCATTACGTTATGTGTTGGATACCAGCAAGTTTGTGAGACAGATTCGTGATTGCTGTCGAGTAGTTGGAAGGTGAATCCGGCTAGTGGAACAGAAGCGCCTGTTTGGGCATCGCGTTTTACAATCTGGAGATGCGTCGACAGAGCATGGTTGTCCACGATATATTGAAGCTCGGCGCCGTTGGAAATCTGATTGGCCCCGACGGTCCATTCCCCTGCACGTTTAAAACCCTCGGGGACGGTTTCCGGAACCTCGCGAACCGTGTAGCCGGCACGGTCGTATGGGACGGCTCCGTGGACACCGGCGGGTCGCTTGCCTGCGCCGAACCATGCTTCGGGCTGATCTTTGGTGGAGGCAAAGCCATAGACGTTTGTGGTCAGTGTGCCAACAACCTGCTGAGAGCTGTTGCTGACAACCTCAAAGACAACACCACCCGCCGGCTGCTCCAGGCCGGATTGGTCGCTATTGCCGTAATCCTTGAATTTGGAAATCTCAAGGTTAAACGCAATGGGGATATCGGAAACGCGAGATTCGATCTCGACCACGCCTGAATCGCCGAGCTGGTCGGCTCCAACGGTATAGGTCCAGCTGTCGTTGGATGGCAGGTAGCCCTCGGGGGTTTTTGATTCGTAGATGGTAAAGGTTCCTAAGGGGACATCGGCGAGGGTGGCCCGACCGCTTTCGTCGGTCGTGAGGATTTGTGCCCATCCAGGGGTTGATTGCGACACACACGTGAACTCTGCTCCTGCGAGTGAAGATCCCACCTGGGGGCCGGCATTCGTCGCGGCATCGAGTTTTACGATACGCAGATTGATGGTGCCGGGCTGTTCATCAATGGCGACCCGCCCGCCGTCATTCCCCGTGGTAAAGGCAATACGATCGTGGCGGGGGACATAGCCGGCCGGCGCCTTCGTTTCAACTAGGTAGTATGCCGTGTTGGGCAGAAGTGTTGCTTGCGCTCGACCGTTGCTGTCCATCTTGATGGTGCCGACACGCGCGCCGCTGGCGCTCTCAAAAATATCGAATGTTGCCCCGGTAAACTGATAGGTATTGTTTCCGCTGGTAATAACGGTGTTAGCAGACTGCTTTTGGAAGGAAACAGAGACCGCCGGCAGTACATAGAGCATGTCTTGACGTTTGCTGCCGCCCGATACGGCTCCTAGATAGCGTCGCGCGCGGTGCGGAGCGGCTTTGATGCTTCCTGATTTTGCGCTGTCGTGGAGCCACCGCGCAGCCGCCACGACTTCATTGTCGGCGGTAAAGTGTCCGCTCTTGGTTTTGCCCTGAGCGGTCGTGTAGGAGTAGGTGCCGTCGACATGGGTAGTGCCGTTGAGCATCCATACGGCAAGCTGGGTGGCGGCGCGGGCGCGATCGGGTGAAAGATGGTAACCGCCAAACGACGTGGCGGTAGGATATCCGTGACAAACGATTGCCGCGAACTCGTCGTCGAGCCACACCCAGCCTTGATCAAAGTTGAGCCATGGGCCGCCCGGTTTGGTGGGGCCGGGGCGCTCCTGGTTCATGCAGTAGGCAATCGAGGTGTCTTGAGCTTCATACTTGCCGATGAAGAAGGGTCCACAATCATCGCTAATAGTGCGGAAGCCGAGCTGGTCGTAGCCATCGACGGCAAATGCGGCTCCCGGTGCCAGGCAGCCGAAAAGCAGGAAGAGGAGCAGGAGCAGCGGACCTGTTGCGATTGCGCTGTGGACAGAGTGCGTGGGTGCGTTGGACATGGCTGCTCCTTATCCCTCGTGCGCCGCACGGGGAGGCTGCGACGCGTAGGATGAGGCTACCCCCGAGGTTCATGCGGGTAAGTACCGGAGCCTGACCAAAAGCTTGCCCGATTTCTGACAAATCGAGCTCAAATACAACAATCAGATAAAAGTGCAGGTAAAAGATGGTAAGAAAAGAAAGACAAAGGTCCTCATCTCCACAATTGGCGCGGTTTTCAAATGATTCTCCACAGCTAAAACAAGCATCACCACCCTTGTATCGAACAAGACAACCGCGTTATACTAGCCAACGCACAAGCGGGCATCGCCAAGTGGTAAGGCATCAGCTTCCCAAGCTGACACTCGCGGGTTCGAGTCCCGTTGCCCGCTCCAGTAAAAAGCACAAGCACGGCAGCGTTACGTTGCCGTGCTTTTTACTACCAAGCGCCGGGACTCGAACCCGCCAGGGTGCGAGCGTTAAGCGAACGCGAAGCGTTTGTAGCGAGCAGGCGAAGGCGCCGACAGGCGCCTGAAGCCGGTGCGGATTTGCGAAGCAAATACGCGGACGTCCCGTTGTCCGCTCCATGGAGCACAGAAGACCTCGGGACGGCCAATTCAACAAAGTCTTCCCCATCGTCACCGTGAATCCGAGGGGATCGACCGCAGCCGGTGCGGATTTGCGAAGCAAATGCGCGGACGTCCCGTTGCCCGCTCCAATTCCAAAATGTTAGGTTAATGCCTGCTGCCCATACTTGCACCTGCGCACGGTACAATGGTTGGGTTACGACCAACGTGCCAATAACCAAAAAGGAGCCGCTATGATCGATCGCTATACCCGCCCGGAGATGGGACACATCTTCTCCCTCGAGAACAAGTACGCCATTTGGCAGGAGATCGAGGTCTTGGCCTGCGAGGCCCAGGCGGAGCTCGGCAAGATCGGTATTTCCAAAGACGAGGCCCAGTGGATCCGCGACCATGCCAACTTTGAGAAGGCGAAGGTCGATGAGATCGAGGAAGTCACGCGCCACGACGTCATTGCCTTCCTGACCAACATGAAGGAGCACATCGATGCCGATGTTCCCGAGGGCGACCCCAAGCCCAGCCGCTGGGTTCACTATGGCATGACCAGCTCCGATCTGGGCGACACGGCCCTGTGCTACCAGCTCACCCAGGCCTGCGACCTGATCATCGAGGACGTCAAAAAACTCGGCGAGATCTGCAAGCGTCGCGCCTTTGAGGAGCGCAACACGCTCTGCGCCGGCCGTACTCATGGCATCCATGCCGAGCCGATGACCTTCGGCATGAAGTTTGGCTCTTGGGCCTGGGAGCTCAAGCGCGATCTGGATCGTCTTGAGGACGCCCGCAAGAATGTTGCCTTCGGTGCTATCTCGGGCGCTGTCGGCACGTACAGCTCCATCGAGCCGTTCGTCGAGGAGTACGTCTGCGAGCACCTGGGCCTGGTCCACGATCCCCTGTCCACGCAGGTCATCAGCCGCGATCACCATGCCTACCTTGCCGGCGTGCTTGCCACTACAGCGGCCACCTGTGAGCGCATCGCTACCGAGGTTCGCAATCTACAGAAGACCGATACGCTCGAGGCCGAGGAGCCGTTCCGTAAGGGTCAAAAGGGCAGCTCAGCCATGCCGCAC
>DBGFLF010000352.1:0-3132 GCA_048528725.1 Collinsella sp. | reverse complement strand
TCGACCCTAAGACCAAAGACGCCGAGGCCACATTTGTGAAAGCCATGAACGAGCGCGCTAAGAAGCTCGGCTGCACCGGTACGCTTTTTGAAAACCCGCATGGTCTGGACTTTGATGAGTGGGCTGGCGATATGCACTCAACCGCACACGACGTAGCGCTGATGATGCAGGAGGCCATGAAAAACGACACGATCCGCGAGGTCGTAGCGAGCGAGGATTCCTGGATCGAGGTCACGGGCGCCGACGGCACCGACCATTCGCATTCCATGGACACGCATAACTATTTGCTGGGCCAAGATGGCAACATCGGTGGCAAGACCGGCACCACCGACGACGCGGGCTATTGCTTTACGAGCGCCTACAACCGCGACGGCGACGAGATCTACACCGTTATTTTGAACTCCACCACCACCGATCAGCGCTTTACCGATACCGCCGCCCTTGCCAACTGGTACTACGGCCACAAGGTGACGGTCGCAATCGCCAACACGCAGGAAAAGACCGCCAACGGCAACCCGCTTATGGCGCGCATTAGTCAAACCGACTGGACGGATAAGACAATCGACGCCACGCTCGCCGACCCCGCCGCACAGGCAACGGTGTTCTCACTCGCCGGCGAAGTGACCGAAAAAGTTAGCTACGATGACCTTTCGGGCACGGTGCATGTTGGCGACAAGGTAGGCAGCGTTACGCTCAAGCAGGACGGCACCAAGGTCGCCGTCATGGACCTGGTTGCCGACGAGGAAGGGGCAGGGCCGAATCCCATTGAATGGCTGCTCGTGAAGCTCGATCGCTTGGGCCGCCGCATCGACAACCGGCCACTTGCGGCAGAGAGCGAGACCGTCGCCAAGGCTCCTGAGGTGTAGAGCGCAAGAATAATCAGCCCACTGAAAGGAGGCGTCCGAAAGGATGCCTCCTTTTTGAGGGTTCGAATCCCCAGCCTCCATTCTTGATAATAAAAAAGGGCCCCAAATGGGACCCTTCTTCAAATTCGTACTGGCGGAGAGCTGGGGATTCGAACCCCAGATGCCCTTTTGGGGCATACTCGCTTAGCAGGCGAGCACCTTCGGCCTCTCGGTCAGCTCTCCGTAACAGCCGTTCTATAGTAACCAAACAGCCAAGGATGGGCAAGGGGGAATTTTGGAGCGATTCCGATTTGCCAGTAGACGTCTCAGCCAATCATCTCAATTTGTAACAGTTACAGGCCGAATCTTCGTCCAGATGTTACAGATTTAGACAAACAGTCAGCGCCATCCGCAAATGTCTCAATCTGAAACACCTGCATGCCGTAATCCCCTCTAGATGTTACAGATTGAGACAAAGATGCGGGGGCAACCACAGCGGCGGCGTCGATGCCTCCAGTCTTTATTAGTCCGCTCGAATGGTCTCCAACAGATAATCGCGCATGTACGGAATTGCAAACGAAACACAGCCGTAGCCGGCAGGCTCAATCAGTCCCGTATCGATCAGACGTTTGCGATACGACCCGACTTTATTCGCCGGCAATCCCATCTTTTTGGCAATATCACCGTTCGTAATCTCGCCGCCTTCGCATTGCGCCATCGCCGCGAGATATTGAAACTGCCGCTCCGACACCCTGCGCAGCGCGGGGGCAATCACCATGGCATTGAAACTATCAAGAGCCGCCTGGACACCCTTGCGAGCCGCCTCTTCACTCACGCTCTCCGACCCGCTGCGCGCAGCAACCTGCCAAGCGTAATATCCGACCAACTGGACCATAAAGGGATAGCCTGCCGAAGCCTTTGTTAAAAGCTCAGCAACGCCTTCGTCGAGTTCCTTGCCCGCACGCCTCATCGTATCTTCAAACGATCCGCCGACTTCAAAATCTGAAAGCCGCGTGAGCTCGATATGCTTCGCCCTCTGAAGGAACGTCAACGTATCATCCACCACCACGCCATCCACCGAGGTTGGCAAACCAGCGAATGCAAAGGCGACATTCGCCCCTTGGCGAATCAAGAGCTGCATTTCATTACCCAGCTCGCGCATTTCCTCAGTTGAGGCGTCCTGAATCTCATCGAGTGTGATGAGCAAACCACCTCGCTTCGCGGCATCGTACATCGCCTCCCCCAGATGAGAGGCTGACTTCGACAGCTCTACGGAGCCAAGGCTGACTCCTAAAATCGATGGGGAAATCGACATTGATGCAAGACGAACATTTCGCTGCAGAGCCTCGAGAATTCTGTCGCAAAAACCGGCATTTGAGGCGACGTCGACAACCTCGAATCCTTTTTTGCGCGCAAGATCGCCCAATGCGTTGAGGAGCACCGTTTTACCCGTGCCTCGGACACCCGAGATGCGCATGAGTCGATCGGGGGCACCAGGGCCATTCTCAAGAGCTTCGGCAAAGTCATCCAAAACAGCGTCGCGTCCGATAAGCTCAGGTGGATTCATGCCCGCTGTTGGCTTAAAGGGATTAATAGCTTTTGACATTCGACCTCCTCTGCCAGTTTTAACAACTTTAACAAAGTTTAGCAACTTTAGCAGAGTTTAACAGTTTTAGCAGGCTCGGCGGCTTTATGCCTTACCGATTCTGTCGGGTCCTCCCGCCCGCGCCGATACAAATAGCGCGGTGCGGCCCCTCTATATCGCCCCTACCCCAGCGAGCGGTTGAGGGAGCCGAGCTCGTCGTTGCCCATAGTGCGCCACATTTGGTAGATGCAACCGCGTGCCAGGAAAAAGAAGCCGTTGTCGACCAGTTGAACAGCGGCATCTGCCAGCTGATTCGTCACGGCGGACACTGGCGGCAGCTCGAGTCCAGCCTTGTGGATGGTCTCAACCGCTTCTTCGAACGTCGGAGGCTCGCTGACGCCCATCTCGTTCATAAGGCCCTGCATTTCTTCCAGCGCGCTGCTGCCCGACTCCTCGCCGCGCGGCACTAGACGGTAACAAGCCAGCGCCAGGTCGAGCTGATCGCAATTCCAATAGGCAAACGCCAAGCGATAGAACAGGTAGCCAATTGCAGAACGATCGCTGGCAATACGTAGGCCGTGGCGCGCCACCTCGATAATCTCGTCAAAGCGCTCCAGACGCGCAAGCACGTTGATGAGTGCAAAGTGCGATTGCATGGACGAGCGCGCCAGATCGTAAAGATGGCGCACCTCGGGCAGTGCT
>DBGFLF010000351.1:0-4803 GCA_048528725.1 Collinsella sp. | reverse complement strand
GCCTCTCAGCCATCGCGGTCGTCTACCAGGCAGCGGTGTTCCCGGCCATGCCGGCGGGCGAGCGCTTTACCGTCAAACAGCTGCCCGAGCTGCTCAAGAACCCGTTCCTGATCGCGCTCTACGCGGTCACGGTTTTTATGGCGACCGGCTACTACGCGGGTTACAGCTATATCGAGCCGTTCCTGGCACAGGTCGCGCACGTCGACGCAAGCGCTATTACCATGACGTTGACGGCGTTCGGCTGCTCTGGTCTGCTCGGAAGCTGGCTGTTCGGCCGCCTGTTCGACGGGCACCGGTTCCCGTTCTTGGCTATCACGCTCTCCGGCGTGCCGGTGGCCCTGCTGCTCATGGGTCCGGTTGCACCGTCGCTCGTCGCCGTTCTCGCTGTTTGCGCGCTATGGGGCTGCTGCGCCACGGCCTTTAACGTGGCGTTCCAGGCCGAGCTTATCAAGTACACGCCGTCGGACTCGTCGGCTGTCGCCATGTCGATTTTCTCGGGCCTGTTCAATCTCGGTATTGGAACAGGCACGGCGATTGGTGGCGCCGTGGTGTCGGGCCCGGGCATCGCTTGGATCGGCTACGCGGGCGGCACGATCGCCGTCGTGGGCGTCATCCTCGCTATCACGGTGCTATTCCCGGCCATACGCCGCGCAAAGCTCGTCGCCTAATCACGTCCCCTCATCAGTTGCGGTGAAATACGGACTGCTGGGTCCAATAAACCCGGCAAACAGTCCGTATTTCACCGCAACTTAGAAAGGGGCTGGGGCAGCTAAAAGAGCCCCGTCCCAAATTAGCTACCCTGCCGGGCATACAATGGATGTCGTTGTGTTGAGCTTACCGGGAGGTTGCTATGTGGGCATACGAGACGACGTTCTATCAAATCTATCCGCTGGGCTTTTGCGGAGCTCCGCGCGAAAACGCCGCACCCGTTGCCGAGGATGAGCTTGCCCAAGCTGCCGGCACCGCGCCCAGCCCCGATGCGCCCATCATGAAGATCGCCCAATGGGCCGACTACCTGCAAAAACTCGGTATTGGCGCTGTGCTGATCAACCCGCCGCTCGAGTCTGATAGCCACGGCTACGACACGCGCAGCCTGCGCCATATCGACCGTCGCTTGGGTGGGGATGCCGACTTTGCCGCCGTGTGCGAGACACTGCATGCCCACGGCATCCGCGTGGTGCTCGACGCCGTCTTCAACCACGTCGGTCGCGGCTTTTGGGCCTTCCGCGATGTGCAGGAGCGTAAGTGGGACTCGCCGTACAAGGACTGGTTCCACATTAGCTTTGACGGCGACTCCTGCTATGGCGACGGCTTTTGGTACGAGGGCTGGGAAGGCCATTTTGAGCTCGTGAAGCTCAACCTGCAAAACCCCGCCGTGGTCGATTACCTGCTCGAGTCCGTGCGCCGCTGGGCCGAGGTCTTTGGCGTCGACGGCCTGCGCTTGGACGTCGCCTATATGCTCGATCGCGATTTTATGCGCCGCCTGCATACTTTTACCCGTGAGCTCAAGCCCGACTTTGTGCTGATTGGTGAGACGCTCCACGGCGACTACAACCAGATCGTCAACGACGAGATGCTTGACTCCTGCACCAACTACGAGTGCTACAAGGGCCTGTACTCCAGCTTTAACTCGGTCAACATGTTCGAGATTGCCCACTCGCTGCATCGCCAGTTTGGCGGTGACCCGTGGTGCATTTATCGCGGCAAGCATCTGCTGTCGTTTGTCGACAACCACGATGTGCCGCGCCTGGCGAGCATTCTTACCGACAAGTCCTGTCTGCGCCCCGCTTATGGCATGCTCTTTGGCATGTCGGGCATCCCGTGCGTCTACTATGGCAGCGAGTGGGGGATTCCTGGCGAAAAGGGCGGCCCCGATGGCGATTGGGCGCTGCGACCTGCGCTCGATGAGCCTGTGCCCAACGAGCTGACGGCCTTCATCAAGCAGCTCGCGCACCTGCGCTCGGCAGACGACGCGGCGGCCCGTGCCCTCAACTATGGTGCCTATCGCAACGTGGTGATCCAGAACAAGCAGCTGCTGTTCGAGCGCGCCTGTGACGGCGCGACGGTGCTCGTGGCGGTGAACGCCGTGGGCGAGCCTTACACCTTTGGAGCCGGCGAGCTCAACGGCTCCTTCGTCGACCTGCTTGCCGACGATGCGCCCACGGTCGAGCTTACGGGTACCCTCGAGCTTGCACCCTATGAGGTGCGCTATCTACTGAGGGCCTAGCCCATGCCTGTGTCTGACGAGGGCTATCAACATATTGAGCATGGGTTTGAACCCGTGTTTGACGAGCGCTCGCGCGTTTTGGTGCTGGGGTCGTTTCCCTCGGTGCTCTCGCGTGCCAATGCTTTCTACTATGGCAATCCGCAGAACCGCTTTTGGCGGGTCACGGCGGCGTGTCTCGGTGTGCCTGTGCCGCCCAACGAGGGTGATCCTTTGGCAAACGGTGAGCCCGCGACGCTCGATGTCTCCATTGCCGCCAAGCGATCCATGCTGCTGAACGGCGGCGTAGCCCTGTGGGATGTGATCGAGAGTTGTGACATTAAGGGCTCGAGTGACGCGAGCATTCGCAACGTTGTACCGGCACATATCGGGCGCATTACCGATGCCGCGCCGATCGAGGTCGTTGTCTGTAACGGCGGTACGGCAGGGCGACTCTACAAACGCTACTTGCAAGATCGGACGGGGCTGCCTGCCATCGTCCTGCCCTCGACAAGTCCCGCCAATGCCGCCTGGCGCCTGGAGCGTCTTGTTGAGCGTTGGCACGAAGCCGTTGACTGGGCTGTTATTTAATTTAGATTTTTGTTTGAGCGTGGGTGCCCAGACGTTTTAGAACGCCTCGCCAGATCGGCGCGGGCACGGCTGGCTCGGCGCAAGCCATGCCGTCGGCGTCGACGTCCTCGGCATTACCACCACCAAGTCGCTGCGCATGCTCAACCGAACAGCCCATACGAACGGCGCCTACGAGCTTGTCCATCGCTTCCGAAAACGGTCGCCGCAAGAGTCCCATGCGCGGTGAGTGACGAAGCACCGCGAAACCGCTGCCGGTACAGACGACAACGCCGCCGCACCATGACAGCTCATGAAGTTCGCATGCCGCTCGCAGACGCACGACGAGCCCGTGTGCTCGCTCGAGGTCGCCGACGTCGGCCTGGACAACAACATAGACACGCGTCCCTGCGCCGCCAAAGCGGTCGAGCATCTGCTCAATGGGCGCCATCGCTTCATCATTGGGTGCATCTTCAACGGCGAACACAATGCCATCGGCGGTACCGGCAACGCTGCCGGCATCATCCGCCTCCAAGTCGACTGGATGGGGGAGTGCGGTGCCGGAAATCTGTGCATAGGCGACGATGGCATCCTGCAGGTCCCAGAGCAAAAACTCAAGATCGGCGCTCTTGGGAATACTGATATACGCAATGGTTTTCAGCGTTTTTGGTACATCGCCGCGTGTGGTCGTCTCCATGCCGCCTCCTTTCCGGTTGGTTTCCGTTTAGGTTACACCGTCCGGCGGCGCCCCGCCGCGCTATCCTAGTGCAACCCTTACGAAAGGAACGCCATGCGCTTGCCCATGAATACCTCGCTTGCCACGCTTAAGCCCTCCGGCATCCGCCGGATCAACGCGCTCGCCGCCCGGCACCCGGGATGCATTGCGCTCGCGCTTGGCGAGCCCGATTTTCCCACGCCCGATGTGATTAGCGCCGAGGTGACCGCCGCACTGGACCGCGGCGACACGCACTATCCGCCCAACAACGGTCGCCCCGTCCTGCGTGAGGCGTTATCTGCCTACATGGGGGACGCGGGCCTTATGTTTTCGGCCGACGAGGTCATCCTGACCGACGGCGCGACCGAGGCCCTGTCGGCAACATTCATGGCTATGCTCAACCCCGGCGACGAGGTCATTATTCCCACGCCGGCCTTTGGCCTGTACGAGAGCATCGTTGTGGCCAATCACGTCAAAGCGGTCTTTTTGGATACGGAGCCTGCGCAATTTCAGATTGACGAGGATGCGCTTCGTGCTTGCGTGACGCCGGCGACCAAGGCCATCGTCATCTGCTCGCCCAACAATCCTACGGGCTGCATCCTTGACGCGGCATCGCTCGACGCCGTGGCACGCGTGGCAGAGCAGGCAGGCATCTACGTGGTCTGCGACGACGTATACAACCGCTTGGTCTACGCGGACGGCTACGAGCGCTTTGCCCAACGCCACCCGGAACTGCGCGAGCAGACGGTCATCATCGAGAGTTTCTCCAAGCCCTGGGCTATGACCGGCTGGCGCCTGGGCTGGCTCGCAGCAGCGGCACCCGTCATCGCCGAGATCGCCAAGGCTCACCAATACCTAGTATCGAGCGCCGTCTCCTTCGAGATGGACGCCGCGACCCGAGCCCTGACCGTCGACCCAACCCCCATGCTCGAAGTCTACCGAGCCCGTCGCGAACGCGTACTCGCGGCCTTAGACGCCATAGGCCTCGACGTAGTAGAGCCCGCAGGAGCCTTCTACACTTTCCCAAGCATCAAAAAGTTCGGCCTAACCAGCGAAGACTTCTGCATCAAAGCCATCAAAGAGGCCAACGTAGCCCTAGTCCCGGGCGACTGTTTCGGCACCGAAGGCCACGTCCGCCTCAGCTACTGCGTCTCCGACAAAGACCTAGACGAAGGCCTCCACCGCCTGTCCACCTTCGTTTCAACCCTGTAGCCATCAGGGACGCAACACATCAGCCCACCGACTTAAGGCTTATGAGTGGGGGCGCCGGCCAACGGGAAACCGGGCTGCCCCAAAGTCACCGCGGGCCGCGCCGCCG
>DBGFLF010000350.1:0-2165 GCA_048528725.1 Collinsella sp. | reverse complement strand
AACTGCGGCATAAAGCGTAGCGCGATACCCATGATCATGCCGAGCTCGTGCGCAGGAAGTCCCACACGCGCAAACGGCGCGAGCAGGCGCTCAAAGCCCGCGGTGAGGTCGAGCGTCGGCGTGGTGAGTGTAATGGCGCTCATGCCGGCCATCATCAACGTCAGGCGACACGCCATAAAGGCGGCAGAACGCAGTGAGCCCTCGCTTATCTGCAGAAAGCCGAGCTGCCACAGGATGCGCCCACTCTGATCGGTAAACAAGTTGAGCACCGCGACCACGACGACGATTGCCAGCAGCGGCGCCATCGACGACAGAACGCGACGAACCGGCACCCGAGACACGGCATAGGTCAGCACAACGAAAATTGCGACCGGGGCCAGTCCGCGGAAGCTGCTGACTGTGAGCGTCGTGATCAAAAATACAAAGCCCAGGAGCAGCTTGGTGCGCGGATCCAGGCGATGGATCGCGCTATCGCTCGGATAGTAGCTGCCAAACGAAAACGCCTCCATTAGCAGCCCTCCTCTCGCGCGACCGTCTTGGATTTAGCAATGTCCGCGACGTTAGAAGGACCGCCCGAGCGACCGATTAGCAGGTCCGCCAACTCGTCTGTCAGCGACTCAACCGTATAGAGGCCGTCAAAGCGCAGCGGCACGCCTGCCTTCGCAAGCGCCAGCGCCATGCGCTGGGCAGCGGGAACACCCAAGCCGATTGATTTAAGCTCGTTCGCGTGCGCAAAAACCTGAGAGGGCGTTCCCTCGGCAAACACCGCGCCCTCGTTCATCACAACGATACGGTCACAACAATTTGCCAGGTCATCCATGCTGTGCGAAACCATGACAACGGCCAGGCCCTCGCGATGGAGTCGATCGATGAGCCCTAGGAAATCCCTGCGAGCAGCCGGATCGAGCCCCGCCATGGGCTCATCGAGTACCAGGACTTCGGGCTCCATGGCGAGTACGCCGGCGAATGCCACACGCCGTTGCTGACCGCCCGAAAGCTCAAAGGGACTCTTGTCGCCGACCGTGGAAAGGTCGAGGCCCACGCGTGAGAGCGATGACTCGACACGACGGTCGACTTCATCTTGCGGCAAGCCAAGGTTATGCGGACCAAACGCCACGTCCTGCGCCACGGTTTCGGCAAACAGCTGACGCTCAGGGTATTGAAACACCACGCCGACCTTGGCCTTAACCGCAGCGGCGTCTTTCTTGTTTGACAGATCGAGCCCCAGCGCGCGAACGGATCCCTCCTGGGGGCGAATCAAACCGTTGAGATGCTGGACCAGCGTCGACTTACCCGAACCGGTATGACCTGCCAAGCCCAGGAACTCGCCGCGACGCACCGTCAGCGATACACCGCGCAGCGCCCACGGGCTGCTGGGGTCGTTTCCCCAGAGAGCCTGTTTGCTCGATTTGCCCGCAGTGGCCGAGCGCTTATGCCAGCGACGGCGCTCGCGCGGACTGAGCGAATAACTGTACGAAACATGGGATAGCTCGATGACGGGCTCCGACGCGTTGCCCTCGTTGTCTACCAGAACAGTGCCGTCAGCGATTTCCGACTGGGATACGGAAGACTGCCCCGCGATGCCTGCCCTACTTCGCTCGGCATAAGCCTGCGCAATCTCGGCGACCATATCCGCCTCACGCACCTGCGCGCAAACGGGCACGCCCTTCGCACGAAGTGACCTGCCCAGACGACACGACTCCGGCATATCCAGGTTGAGCTGCGCAAGCTCATCCGCCCGCGTCAAGATTTCCTCGGGCGTACCGAGCATGGCAACGTGCCCCGCCCGAAACACCGCGACACGATCGGCCTCGGCGGCCTCCTCCATAAAGTGCGTAATCATCACGATAGTCATGCCGCGATCGTGAAGTGCGCGGCACGCTTTCATAAGACCCTTGCGTCCGCGCGGATCGAGCATCGAGGAGGCCTCATCCAAAATGAGAACGCGCGGCTCCATGGCGAGCACGCCGGCAAGCGCCACGCGTTGCTTTTGACCACCCGAAAGCGCATGGGTCTCGTGGCGCTCAAAGCCCACCAGGCCCACGCCCTTCAGCGCCTCGCGTACGCGCTGCGCAATTTGCGCCGATGGCACGCCAAGGTTTTCGGGACCGAACGCAACGTCATCTTCGACAAGCGTTGCCACCAGCTGATCATCGGGATTCTGG
>DBGFLF010000349.1:0-1501 GCA_048528725.1 Collinsella sp. | reverse complement strand
GCCGAGGCCTCCGAGGAGAAGGTGGCCTACGAGCTGAGGTTCGCGGGGGCGAAGAACGTCACCGCGGCGAAGGCGGTGCTTCGGCGAGCACGGCGGTGACGTACGCAAGCTCAAGTCGGCGGCGGCGTGGCTGCAGGAGCGTAAGTGCCCGGACGAGTACGGCAAGGCCGACCGGCGCGGGGACGACGGCAAGCCCTCGCAGCCAAGCGTGGACGAGCTCGCACGAGCGGTGATCGCGGGACGCTACGGGGTCGGCGAGGCCCGCAGGAAGGCGCTCGGGAGCCGGTATGCCGAGGTGCAGCGCCGGGTGAACCAGCTGCTCCCGTAAGGGGCCTCGGACGGCACCCCTGGTGGTCCGCCCACCGCCGTGGCGCTGGCGCGCACGCGTGCGGGCTGGTCAAATAACTCGGCCCCTCAGCAGATTCTAGAACGGGATGTCACCGAAATCGAGTGCTTCCTGAGTGGGCTCTGCAATAAGCTTCGTCTTCGAGTAGAACTCCCAAAGAAACAGACCGACAGCTGCGGTCGCGTTTACCACCAGCTCGGCCCAGAGAGGGTCGTCGATGACATAGTCGTCCGGCGCGCTTCCGTGGGCAGACGATTTGTCGTTGCGGAGGTCCGATACCGCTGAGGCCATGCCGAGAAGGCTCGACGCAAGCCTGTTCACCTCTTTGGGTGCTTCCTTACCGCTCGCAAACCCCAGAGCGGGGATCACTTTGTTTGAGAGTGCCTTGCCGACATCTCTCGATATGGCCTCGCTGGTCAGATCGAGACCCCCGTCTGCCACGATTGTCTTCAAGACGCTCTCGAAGGTCGAATTCGCCAGCGCCACGGCATCGTCTGGATGGGAGCCTACGTTCTTTATCGCGCGTTCGAAGTTCTCCTGGGCGTTAGGGTTCTGGTCCTTAAGTGTGTTCTGAAACATGGGAATCGAGGGCAGCATCCCTGGGGTTTCGATTCCGAGGTCTATAGCGATCTTGATGAGCACATCAGGAGGCATGCCGTGAAGGGTCCTGCGAACATCTACGTCCCCATCGATGTTCCTTGCGATATCGAAGTTGTTGTTCCAGTAATCCCACTGCTCGACCCACTTCTGCAGGTAGTAGTCGATGTCCGAGTTATCGCCGAAGTCGTCGAAGAGCTTCTTTTCCACTCGAGCGATCAGGCCCATCATGTACTTGGGAGATATCGCCGCATATTGCGCGGAGTATGTCTCTTCCTGGCTCACTGTCGAACCTCCCTCAATCCAGTTCGATCGCGGTCGCGGGGACGTCCTCACGTGGGACGGCCACGAGAGCGTAGCTGCAGACGTTGAGCATGGCGGCCATGGTGTCGCAGCGGGGCGTGGAGCCCCTCGACGTGGAGTTGTTGACGTAGTTGGGGGCCTTGCCGAGGGCGGGGCCGATGTGGGTTATGGGAACGCCGGCGGTCGCGGCCGCCTGCTTGAGGGCGTCGTTGGCGTACATGGGTGGATCCTTTCGAGTCCGCTTACGGCCCCATG
>DBGFLF010000348.1:0-3047 GCA_048528725.1 Collinsella sp. | reverse complement strand
ATTTCTAGCATGATGATTGCATACCAAGTGAGCAAGTTCATCCTAGAAGTTCCCACTGGCTATATTGCTGATAGGTTTGGACGAAAGACAAGCGGCCTCGTTGGCATTGTGGGAATGCTTGGGTACTACGCCGCCCTGCTCATCGTCCGATCTCCTCTGCTTTTAATCGGTGCGTTTGCTCTCAAGGGTTTTGCCGTTGCATGTGTGAGCGGATCCATCGAAGCGATTTACATTGACAGCGTCTCTCAGGACCAGCTCATAAGACTTAATGTCATTGAGCGATTTGTTTTCTATGCCTCTTATGCCATCTCCGCTTGCGTGGGCGGTTTCATTTCGTCTGTCGGTGCATATCTCATTGGTCTTTCGGCAGATATCATCGCAATGGTGTTGACGTTGGTTGTTGTTGTCTGCATTCCTGAGATGCGAAGAGGGGGCACTGCGGCGACGCTTGAGCGTGGAACTAGCCCGAAGATGATCGGTGCCGCTATTGCGTGTAATGGCATTCTTCGTTCGGCGTTCATCATGGACTGTTCTCAGGCATTTGCTTTTGTCGCTCTGGAAGACTTTTTCTCACTGCTGCTTGCGGGTCGCGGAATGAATGCCGTCGCTTCGGGTGTGACCATTGCGGTCCAGCTCCTTGCCTCGGCTTCCATGGGGCTTATTGTGCCCAGCGTGATTGCTCGTGTCGACAAGGGCCGTTTTGCGCGGATTTGCGGCATCGTGCGCTTTGCCCTAACTGCTCTGTTTTTGATTCCCCTTACTCCGGCCAATTTGCTGCCCGTGTTCTATGTACTGCAGACGGTTGCGTACTCGTTGTTTGCCCCAATCAAATACTCAGTTTTCCAAAATGCTGCCGATTCATCGATGCGCTGTTCACTGATTTCGGTTCAAAGCCAGATGGTGGCGGTGGGTGCCGTTCTTTTCTATCTGCTCAACGCTGTGTTGAGTGGCGTTGCGGGCATTCGAGTCGTATTGCTTGTCGCGCTCGGGATTTCTTCTTTGGTGTATATCCCCGCGCTCTTTCGTCTTACAAGTCAAAGGCCATGAGTATTCAGGCACCGATAACTTATATATCAACGCAATAAACCCGAGCGCGAGGGCGTTTGGGTTTATTATTGAAGCGTATGTAACCTGGCGGCGCCACACCGCCTGTTAGTAGGGAGACACATGAACGTTCTGGTCGTCAACGCAGGATCTTCGACCCTTAAGTATCAGGTCATCGATACCAAGTCCCACAAGGTGTCCGCAAAGGGCTCCTGCGAGCGCGTTTGCTTTACCGGCGGCACCTTCACCCACGCTGCCAACGGTTCCAAGAAGGTGACCGAGAACATCGAGTTCCCCGACCACAAGGTCGCCATCGAGGTTGTCCTGAAGGACCTCGAGGCCAACGGCGTCAAGATCGAGGGCATTGGCCACCGCATCGTTCAGGGCGGTTGGTACTTTGGCGATTCCTCCCTCGTCGACGAGGACGTTCTCGCCAAGATCCGCGAGGTCGCCCCGCTCGCGCCGCTCCACAACAACCCCGAGGCCAACGTTATCGAGTACTGCCTGGAGCAGTATCCCGACCTGCCCAACGTCACGGTCTATGACACCGCTTTCCACTTCAACATGCCCGAGGTCGCTAAGACCTACGCCCTTCCCAAGGACGTCTGCGACAAACTGCACATCCGTAAGTATGGCGCCCACGGCACCAGCTACCGTTACATCTCCAAGAAGGTCGCCGAGATGACTAACGGCGAGGCCCGCAAGGTCGTCGTGTGCCACATCGGTTCCGGTGCCTCCCTGTGCGCCATCGAGGACGGCAAGTGCATGGATACCACTATGGGCCTCACCCCGCTCGACGGCGTCATGATGGGCACCCGCTGCGGCTCCATCGACCCGGCTACCGTGTGCTACCTGCAGCGTGAGGGCGGCTACACCTTCGACGAGGTCGACGAGATGATGAACAAGAAGTCCGGCCTTTTGGCTGTGACCGGTGGCAAGACCAACGACTGCCGCAACGTCGAGGAGCTCGCCGCTGCTGGTGATCCCGAGGCTCAGCTCGCCTTCGATATGTTCGTCTACAAGATTGCCGCCAAGGCTGCCGAGATGGCTACTTCCATGTGCGGCATGGACACGCTCGTTTTTACCGCCGGCATCGGCGAGCACGCTCCGGCCGTTCGCGCCGGCGTGGCCGACCGTCTGGCCTTTATGGGCGTCAAGATGGATCACGCCCGTAACGCCCTGCGTGGCGACGGCGCTTGGTGCCTGTCCGCTAAGGATTCCAAGGTCAAGATTTTCGTCATCCCTACGGACGAGGAGTTCATGATCGCTTCCGACGTCGAGCGCATCGTCAACGGCAAGTAATTACAAGAGGGGAGGGGCTGGACGGCCAAATGCCGTTTGGCTCCTCTTTTGCGCTCGTTGGGCGATATGCCTGATAGCTATTTATCAAGGTGTGATAACTTCTTATTAACATGCGGCCGCCTTAAGGGGTCTGCGCCGACCGTATCGCACTGCAAAGGAGTCTCATGAACGTACTTGTTGTCAACGCCGGTAGCTCAAGCCTTAAATATCAGCTTTTGGATACCGATACCCGTGAGGTTTTCGCCAAGGGCAACTGCGAACGTATCGGTTCGGACATGGGCATCTTTGGCCACTCCGAGAACGGTGGCGCCAAGCAAACCGAGGAGGTTCCCTTCCCGGATCACCGTTCGGCTATCGCACGTGTGCTCGAGGAGCTCGAGAAGACCGACTTTACGATCGATGGCATTGGGCATCGTATCGTTCAGGGCGGCTGGTACTTTGACGATTCCGCGGTCGTCGACGACGAGGTCATGGCTAAGATTCTCGAGGTGGCCCCGCTCGCCCCGCTGCACAATTACGGCGAGGCCGCGGCGATCGAGTATTGCCGCGAGAAGTATCCGGAGCTGCCCAACGTGGCCGTCTTCGATACCTCGTTCCACATGACCATGCCCGAGGTCGCCTACACCTACGCGCTGCCCAAGGACGTGTGCGACAAGTACCACGTGCGCAAGTACGGCGCCCACGGCACGAGCCACCGCTAT
>DBGFLF010000347.1:0-2337 GCA_048528725.1 Collinsella sp. | reverse complement strand
CTTTTGGTGCTGGGTGGCATTTCGTTGCTGGGGACCGTGTTCGCCCCGGGCTTTATCTGGACGCAATCGTTCCTTTCGGGTGACGGCGGCAGCATGGATACCGCTGCGTTCATGTTCCGTTTCTTTGCCATCCAGATTCTGTTTTATGGTTTGGGCTCGGTGTTCTCGGGCGTTCTCAACGCACACCGCGACTACTTCTGGTCGACGTTTGCCCCGGTCCTCAACAATGTGATCGTCATTGCGAGCTTTATGGGTTTTGCGCCCGTGTCCGCACAGTTTGGCGAACGTGCCGGCATCATCTTGATTGCGGCCGGTACGACCCTCGGTGTCTTTGTTCAGATGGCATGTCAGATTCCCGCGCTTGGCAAGCACGGCGTGCATCCCCATATCCATATCGACTTTAAGGACCCCGCGCTGCGCCAGACGATTGCGCTCGGTATCCCGACGCTGCTCGCCACGGTGTGCATGTTTGTCTCGACTTCTATCACCAACGCTGCCGCGCTGGTGGTCCAGCCCGAGACTGGTCCTTCCGTCATCGCCTATGCGCGCCTGTGGTACACGCTGCCCTACGCGCTGATTGCCGCCTCGCTTTCGACGGCGCTCTATACCGAGCTCTCTCACGACGCACAGGAGAAGGATTACGACAGCGTACGCACGGGCATTTCGCGTGGCGTCGCCCAGATGCTGTTCTTCCTGATTCCGTTCGCACTGTACCTGATTGTCTTCGCACGTCCGCTCAACATGATCTACTGTGCTGGCAAGTTCGATGAATCCGGAGTGGCGCTGGTGTCCGAGTACCTTGTCTACCTGGCGCTCTCGCTGCCGCTCTACGGCGTGGTCGTGTTGATGCAGAAGAGCTTCTCTGCCTTGCTCGACATGAAGCCCTATAGCCGCTATTGCCTGTATTCTGCCATCGGCCAGGCCGGCTCGGTTCTGCTGTTTGGCGTTGTGCTGGGCTTCGGTATGCCGGCAATCGCGCTTTCGTATGTTGTCGACTACGTGATCTTGGTCGGCTGTTCGCTGTGGTGGCTGCGTCGTCGCCTGCGTGGCCTTCAGGTCAAATCTATCCTACATGGCGGTTTCTTTGGCCTTTTGCTCGGTGGCCTAGGTGCTGCCGCAGGCGCCGGCGTCATGTGGGCGCTTGAACACTTTGTCGGGGCACTTGGCGGCTCGATTCTGATTACTCTTGGCTACGTTTGCGTTGCGGGTGTCGCCTCGCTTGTTGTTACCTTTGGCCTTGCCGTCGTCCTTAAGATGCCCGAGGTCTCGGCGCTGCTTCGTCGCAAGTAGGTGCGCGTGGCCGGTCACGACAACATACCAACGCTTGCCGAGCAGGTTTCGCGCGTTCCCACACAGCCCGGATGCTACCTTTGGAAGGATGCCAAGGGCGATGTCATCTACGTGGGCAAGGCGAAAAACCTGCGCGCCCGCATGCGTCAATACGTGACACTGCAGGATGAGCGTCAAAAGATCCCGCTGATGATGCAGCTGGTGGCGAGCTTTGACTACATCGTTGTCGAAACCGAGCATGAGGCGCTTGTACTCGAGCGCAACCTGATCGGCCAGTACCATCCGTACTTTAACGTCGACCTCAAGGATGACAAGAGCTACCCCTTTATCGCCATTACAAAGGGCGACCTGTATCCCGCGATCAAATACACGCGTGAGCGTCATAAGCCGGGAACGCGCTATTTTGGACCCTATACCGATAGCCGTGCGGCACGTGAGACGATAGATACGCTGCGCAAGGTTATCCCCATCTGCTCTGCATCCTGTGCGGAGTGGCGTCGTTGTCGCCGTACCATCGAGTCCCACAAGGGCGAGGAAGACATCGTCAATATGATTTGCGCACAAAACGGGCGTCCATGCTTTGACTACCATGTCGGGCGCGGCCCGGGTGCGTGTGTCGGCGCGATTTCCCCGGCAGACTATGCCAAGAACGTCAAGCGTGTCGAGCGTTTTTTGTCGGGCCATCGCAAGGATGTCGTCGATGAGCTGACCTCCGAGATGACGGATGCCGCCGAGGCGCTCGACTTTGAGCGCGCGGCACGCGTCAAACGTCGTTTGGAGGTCATCAGGGGTCTGGACGATCGTCAGCAAGTCGTTTTTCCCTCCAGTGTCGATATCGATGTCATCGGGTTCTATCGCGAGGAGACCATCTCCGCCGCTTGCGTCTTCGTCGTTCGCGAGGGCCGAACAGTTCGCACCTGCGAGTTCATTCTCGACAAGGGTCTTGATGTTGACGAGGAAGAGCTCCAGTCGGGCTTTCTTAAGCGCTATTACGACGAGACGGCTGATATTCCAGCAGAGGTCAACCTTTCCGTCGAGCTTGAGGAT
>DBGFLF010000346.1:0-3749 GCA_048528725.1 Collinsella sp. | reverse complement strand
GCGGGATGGGGCAGAGAAGGGTCCTGAGCGATACGCGCGACAAGCGACATGATCTCGGCGACGCCCGCCTTGTCGTCTGCGCCCAGCAGCGTGGTGCCATCGCTGCAGACCAAGTCCTCACCCGCGAGGTCATTCAGGGCGGGAAGCTTGGCGGTGCTCATGGCAACGGGCTTACCGTCAACCGCGCCGCAGACCAGGTCGCCGCCTTCGTAGTGTACGATGTGCGGCTTCACGCCGGCGCCCGGTGCAACTTCGGTGGTGTCGAGATGGGCAATCAGGCCCAGGGCGGGCTTGTCCTCAGCGCCCACACTTGCGGGGATATGCGCGCAGACATAGGCGTGCTCGGTCACGTGGGCATCTTCCGCACCAAGCTCGCGCAGCTCTTCAGCCAGCACGTTGGCAAGGTCAAACTGAACGGCGCTCGAGGGTACCTGGTCGCAGTTTGCATCCTCGGACTGCGTGTTGATCTGGACGTAGCGCAAAAAGCGCTCGAGGACATCGGGGCTCGTGGTGGTGTTTTCCATAAAGACCGCTCCAATCTTGGTCGTCGTGTGCAACAAGAACTCTAGCACGGTATGCCACGGCATACCACGACGCTTGGATGGGGTAGAATCAGCCATTGAATGCAGAAGGGACGGAAGATCATGGATACGACAAATAGCTCGCGCGAACTACATCTGACGGTGGCGAACGAAGACTACTTGGAGTGCATGGTTCGCATTGAAAGCGAAGAGGGGGAAACCAACGGCGTGCGATCGGTCGACATCGCGCAGCGCCTTGGCGTCTCCAAGGCATCGGTCAATAAAGCGGTTTCGGCGCTCAAGGCATCCGAGCTTGTCGAGCAATCGCACTACGGTAAGGTAATCCTGACCGATCGCGGCCGCGAGGTTGGCACGGCTATCTGGTACCGTCATCGCCTCATCCGCACGTTTTTGGTTCAGGAGCTCGGTGTCGAATTTGAGCGAGCCGATTCCGAGGCCTGCATGATGGAGCATGCGCTATCCGAGGACACGATGAGCCGCTGGCTCGCCTATCTCGAAAAGCAGGGAATCAGCGTCGAGGAATAGCGGGATATATATGGATACGAGTTATTACAACCGCTTTGGTGCCGAGGAACTTACGCGCCGCTTGTCGAGCGAGACCTTGTTGGCGCAGGGCCCCATGGGCAGTGTTTTGTTGAGTGAGTACGATGCCGCCGACATTCCACCGGCGTTTTGGAATCTGGCAGAGCCGCAGACCGTTTCTCGTATCCATCGCTTGTATGTCGCCGCCGGCGCGCAGGTGCTCATTACCAACACCTTTCAGGCATCAAGCTATGCCCTCAAACACGACCAGATTGCGCCGTCCGTGGCGGAGGTCAATCGCGGGGCCGTCGACGATGCCCGCCAGGCGCACCCTCAGCTGCTGCTGGGCTCGATGGGCCCGATCGGTATTGAGTGGTTTGCCGAGGACTCTGTCGAGTATCGTGAAATCCGCGGCATTGCGCGCGAACAGGCGCACGCCTTGCTCAATGCTGGTGTTGACGGTCTGCTGATCGAGACGGTGACGTCTATCCGTAATCTGCAGCCCATGCTTGCCGGCGCCCGAGATGCCGCCGACGGCATGCCTGTTCTGGTGAGTTTTGTCGTTGACGATAAAGGCGACCTGCTGGGCGATGGCCTCAACATCGAGGCAGCCGTTTTGTACGCCGAAAAACACGGCGCAAACTCGGTTGGTGTTAATTGCTGTTCGCTTGCGGCCGCGAATGCGGCGGTGCCCAGGATGGTTGCATCGGCGACTACTCCCGTTACGGTGCGTCCCAACGTAGGCGATCCGGTCCAGACTCAGGATGGCCCCGTATGGCACGAGAATCCCGAAGCTTTCGCGCGCGCATGCATCGAATGGAGACATGCCGGCGCCGCAATGGTGGGCAGTTGCTGTGGAACCACGGCAATCACTACGGCAGCGATGGCCGAGGCGCTCGATATATAAAGGGCAAAACCGCTCCATACGGGGCGGTTTTTTTATTGCTTGCATGTCCTCGGCAGCATTTGCCCAAATGGTGAATGCTGGTGCCGGCAGGTTGCTGAGTGCGTGTTGCGGGTATACCTCACGCGTACCATGATCCAAACACTGTGAGGTGTCTGCGCGTGTGCGCGATAATTCATTTTGGAACTGACGGTTGGCGCGCTCGCGTCGATGAGGACTTCACTGCCGATAACGTTGCCCGTATCGCCGATGCCGTCGGCGAGTTGTGGCAAAAGACCAATCCGGGCAAAACGGTATATATAGGGTTCGACACCCGGCCCCTGGCGAGCGAGTTCGCTGAGCTTGCGGCGGGCGTGCTAGCAGCGCACGGGCTGGACGCCGTGCTCGCTTCGCGACCTGTTCCGACCCCTGCCCTTACGTGGGCGGCGGCTTATGACGGTGAGGCGTGCGGCGCGCTCATGGTGACGGGGTCCCATCATCCGCAGGGTTATCTGTGCCTCAAGATTCGCATGGGTGACGGCTCGACCGCCAACCAGGATGTCATCGAAGAGCTCGAAGAGACCATGGCTCCCGAGCCAATGGGGATCGAGGGGCAATATCGCACCGCGGATATCATTCCTGACTATATGCAGGCGGTGGCATCGTTTGTCGATGCCGAAGCCATCCGCGGCGCGCACCTGCGCGTGGTTGTCGATCCCATGGGCGGCGCAGCCCAGGGTTATCTAGCCGACTTGCTGCGCGAGCTTGGCGTTGAGGTGCACGAGATTCACGCCGGGCAGGCGTCTGACCAAGAAGATATCTGCCCCGACCCCGTTGAGCCTTGGGTGGACGCTTGCGAGCGCACGGTTATCGATGACGGAGCTTGCGCTGGTCTGGTGACCGACGGCGACGCCGACCGTATCGGTGCGGTTGACGAGCGCGGCAGGTATATACATCCGCATCAGATCATGGCGCTCGTTTTGGGCGACTTGGTTCAATTTCGTAATTTGGAGGGGCGCGTCGTCGTCAATCTTTCATGCTCGACGCTCGTGCGTCGCATTGCCGAGGCGCTTGGCTGCCGCGTGACCGTCAAACCAGTCGGTTTCAAATATATAGCGGCAGAGATGAAGAAGGGTGGCGTCCTCATAGGCGGCGAAGAAGCCGGTGGTATCGGCATCGCCGCGCATATGCCCGAGCGCGATGGAATCCTCGCCTGTCTGATTCTGTGTGAGCTTATGGCAAAGACGGACGCGCCTTTGGGCGTTCTGGTCGACCAACTCGAGGACAGTTTTGGTAAGACGAGTTACGGTCGACGCGATTTGCGCCTTGAGGCCGAAGATGCCGAAACGTTACGAACTCTGCTGCCGGGCGTAAACCCCAAGTCGATTTGTGGCAAGGTGCCGCAAAACGTTAGTCATATGGATGGCTTGCGTTTAGCATTCGAGGATGACACGTGGCTGCTGGTCCGTCCTAGCGGGACCGAACCAGTGGTGCGCGTCTACGCCGAGGGGTTCTCGGTGGAAGAACGTGATGAGTTGCTCGATGCTGGCTGTGCTTTAGCTAGGGGAACGTATCCGCTTTAACCATGAGACTGCCTTATATAAAGAGATGCTCGGCGAGCGGTAGGTAACGGCTGGCAAACGTTAGTCGGATCACAAGATGTGTAGGAAATGTGTACGCCCAGATTCCCGCCCACGGCGCCCCTCCGGTCTGGCAATATATCTCCTTGCCGCGCGGCCCGGTCGAACCGGGAACCGGCGCAGGCGTGCACCTTGAGAACCGGATACTGCGAGGATGGACAC
>DBGFLF010000345.1:0-7446 GCA_048528725.1 Collinsella sp. | reverse complement strand
AAAAAAGGAAAGGAGACTTATGACTGAAACCATCTTCTCCCCCTCATTTGGAAATCGCCCGTCCTATCTGGTGGGTCGCGGGAACGTGATTTCGACATTCATCTCCGGTCTTGAGCAGGAGCCGGGCAATCGAGACCGAGCCATGCTCATGCTCGGCCAGCGAGGCAGCGGCAAGACGGTTCTTCTGTGGGAACTTGCCGACCGCGCACGCAAGCTCGGTTTTGTTGTCGCCACACCCACCGTAGCCTCCGAAGATATGCTTGAGCGCATTGTTGAAAAAATCCAAGAAGCAGGCGAGCCTTATGTCAGCAAGCGTCATCTCCCCAAACTTTCTGGCGGTAGCTTGAGCGTCTTCGGCTTCTCAGCCGGTCTCGAGTTCACACGCGATGTGCAGGAGACCAAGAGTTTCCAGTTCAAACTCACGCAGCTGGCGCGCAAGCTGACCGAGCAGGGGCACGGCATCCTCATCCTTATCGATGAGCTCCAAGCTAATTCACCTGAGATTAGACAGCTCGTCACCGCCTATCAAGAGCTGGTCGGTGAGGGACTCAACGTCGCGCTTGTTATGGCAGGTCTCCCGGGAGCCGTCTGTGCAACGCTCAATGACCGCGTGCTGACATTTCTCAACCGCGCTCGCAAGGTCACGCTCGAACCGCTTTCAGTCGGAGATGTCGATGCCTATTATCAGCGGGCTTTCGAAGAGCTCGACCTTGATATTCCAGGCGATCTTCGCCTCCGTGCCGCTCGCGCAACCCAAGGCTCGCCCTATATGCTGCAGCTCATCGGCTATAACATCGGCAATCGCTGCAAGACAGGAGAACACGTAACGCCAGAGCAAGTCGACGGGGCTATCGAAGCGTCAAAAGCCGATTTCGAAAACGATGTTTGTGAAACGACGCTCGCCGCGCTATCGGACCAAGACGTCGCGTTTCTCGACGCAATGACTGATGACGAAGACGCCGTTTCGCGCATTTCCGATGTAGCGAAACGTATGTCAGTCACACCCGACTATGCGCAAAAGTATCGCCGGCGCCTCATCGACGCCGGCGTAATCGAACAGGCGCGCCGCGGTTACGTGCGTTTCGCCGTTCCATATATGGCTGACTATCTGCGCAGCCAACTCTAGGCAGCCACCGCAATGGGGACAGGCGCCTTTGTGGTGGTTTGGGCCCGTTTTGTCTCGATCTGTAACAGCTAGGCCGTCAAAACCGGGCCTGGTGTTACAGATCGAGATCTTTCGGGCAGCCCCTGCAGTTTGTCTAAATCTGTAACAGGTAGAGACGATTTGGCCCGCCAGATGTTACATATCGAGACAGAAGATTCTAGTCGCAGGCGATGTCGAGGTTCTTACCGATGAGGCCTACGTAGCCGCCCTCGGCAGCCTTGGGGCTGTCAGCATGGCAGAGAACCCACTTGTCGGCCTTCCAGTAGCAGTAGCTGTCACCAGCGGCAGGCATGTCGGCTGCAGCCTCGGGGCGCGGGCCGTTGGTGCCAGCGGGAAGCGCCACCATCACCTGGAAGCCGCCGTCGTCGACCATGCAGGGCGTGTAGTGAAGCGTGGTGTTGAAAACCTCAACAAGCGTGCCGGCCGGCACGCGGAACGCCTTGACGCACGCGGTATCGAGCTTGCCGTCCTCGATCTCCCAGCGATGCGCCACGAGCAGGATAAAGTCGCGGGCGCCCAGGTTGAACTCGCTCGCGCGGTGGTACTCCAAGCAGTTGAGACGCGTGTTGTGGCCGTTGCACCAGCCCAGCTGGAAGGGGCGGCCGCCAAACATGAGAAAGCCCAGTTTATCGGCATCCTTAACGCCCTCGAGCTCGGGTGCGGAGGCCACATACTTGCTGCCCTCGGGGATGGGCGTGGAGGCAAGTGCCTCGAGCACGGGCGACGTAAGCTCGGACGGAACGTTATCCCAAACGTTGCCATAGGACTTGAACTCGGGATCAGAGACAGAGTAGATATGCATGTTCGCTCCTGTTCGTTTGTGTGACAGTATGAACATTCTAGAACAATCTCATTCTGTTTTGAGCACTCGGTATAAAAAAGCGCTCCGCAAAGAGCGGGAGCGCTTCTGGCGCAAACGCTATTCCTGCCAGCAGCCTTACGCCTGCTGATAGTGCAGGTGCTTCTCGTCGATATCGGCCAGGTCGCGGTCAAGGTAGCGGCGTGCGAGCCAGTTTGCCATGGGGAGGTTCTGGTCCAGGTAGTTACCGCACTCCTCAGGAGCAGCACCGGGGACATCGCCCTCAAAGCTGGCGACAAACTCGAACAGCTCACGCACGAGCGGCAGAATCTCCTCGCTCGTCAGCTCACCAAAAACAACCAGGTAAAAGCCCGTGCGGCAGCCCATGGGACCAAAGTAGACAATGCGGCTCGACCACTCGGCATGATTGCGAAGGAACGTCGCACCCAGGTGCTCGATGGTGTGGCACTCGGCCGTGTTCATGACCGGCTCCTTATTGGGCGTGGTCAGGCGCAGGTCAAAGGTGGTGACGGCGGCGCCGGTCGCCGGATCGCGGTCGATGCGGCTCACATACACGCCGGGCTCGAGCAGCAGATGGTCAACGGAAAAACTCGCGATACGCTCCATGGCAGATCCTCTCGGTAGTTAAATTGGGACGGGGCTCTTTTAGCTGGTTCGAATGGTCGCACCAATCATACCAGTCAAAAAAGCCCCGTCCCAAAAAGACAACTTAGCCCAGGACGAGGGCCATGCGCGCCTTGAACTCGGACAGGAAGCGCGGGGCATCCACGGTCAGTGCCACAAGCGCGCTCTTGTCTGGATCGGATAGGCGGCGCTCGTCGCAAATGGTGCGGCCGCGATACTCGCCGAGCAGGTCGACGCGCAGGTTACAGCCGAGCGCACCCACGAGCGTGGGGTCGATCGCCACAGCGACGGCAAGCGGATCGTGCAGCGCGCAGCCACCCAGGTAGGGGGCGTTCATCTCGTACGAGCCAATGTAGTGCTCCACCATGCTCGCAAACGCGCAACCGGTCATGGTGCCCGAACCCGTCCAGCCGGCAATGTCGCGACGCGTGAGCACCACGCGATGCGTCACATCCAGACCCACCATAGTGAGCTTGCGGCCCGAACGTAGCACGGCATCGGCCGCCTCGGGATCGCTTGCCATGTTGGCCTCGGCGCCCGCACTCACGTTTCCGGGCACGGTCAGGGCGCCGCCCATCACGACCACGCGACCGATAGACATCATCGCCGCCGCATCGCGCTCCAAGGCAAGTGCCAGGTTGGAGAGCGGACCGGTCGCCACGTAGATCAGATCGGGGCCATAGGTGCGCGCGGCATCGATCAGATAATCGACCGCCGCGTTGCCATCAGCCGACGTCGCCCCCACCGGCTCGTACGGCGACGCGGGCACGCTCGCCCCGCCAATGCCGTTCTTGCCGTGGATGAGCGTGGTGGACGCCGGCGGTGTATAGGGCTCAGTCGCCTTAATGGGACGATCGGCGCCCAGGTACACCGGAATCTCGGGGCGACCCAGCAGATCGAGCACTGCCAGGCAGTTGTGCGCCGATTGCTCGACGCGCACGTTGCCAAAGCACGTGGTGATGCCCACGAGCTCCACCTCGGGACTCGCGATGGCATAGGCAAGCGCCATCGCATCGTCCACGCCCATATCCAGATCGAGGATCAGCTTCTTGATTGCCATTGTTCTACTCCGCTTCTCCGTCTTGTACTAAATCGTCTAAATCAAACACGTGCTCAACTTCGGCGCGCGTGGGAATCGACTGTTGCGCGCCCAAGCGCGACACCGTCACCGCCGAGGCGCGTGCACCCGCCGCCATGCACTCAAAGAGCGGCAAGCCCTCCAGACGAGCCGCGGCAAGCGCACCGATAAACGTATCGCCGGCGGCCGTGGTATCGACTACCGTGCTCGAAAGTGCCGGCAGACGCAGCGGCTCGCCGTCATCGCCGAGCGCAACCGAGCCGGCGCCGCCCAGCGTGATGACCGCAGCTCCGGCACCCTTGGCGAGCAGGGCATTGAGCGCCGCGGCGCAGCTCTCATCGTCCTTGGGCAGGATACCCGTCAGAACCTGGCACTCGGTCTCGTTGGGACAGACCAAGTCGACCGCAGGCCACGCTCCCGCCGGCAGATCGCAGGCGGGAGCCGGGTTAAAGACCGTATAGAACCCCAGCTCATGAGCGCAAACAAGCGCCTCGGCAGTCGCTGCAAGGTCACATTCGCCCTGAGCGATAAAGACGCTGCCGGCAGCCGGGGCAATATCGTTGGCGTCGCCGTCGAACTCATCGGCCACCAGACGTCTCAGCGCGCAGGCAACGTCCTCGCCCGCAAGCGCATGGTTGGCACCCGGTGACAGCACGATGCGGTTGTCGCCCTCGCAGCGAATGATGGTCGCCGTGCCCGTCTCCACGTCGTTGCACCGCGCCACAAAGTCACAGTCCACGCCAGCATCTTGGAGCCCCGCCACGAGCGATGCACCAAACGCATCGCGCCCGACCGCGCCGATCATGTTCGTGCGCGCGCCCATGCGCGCGGCAGCGACGGCCTGGTTGGCGCCTTTGCCGCCAGCGTTGGTGATAAAACCGCTGCCGCCGACGGTCTCGCCCGCGCGCGGTATGCGCTCGCACGCCACCGAAAGGTCCATGTTCATGCTGCCGAACACCGCAACAATGCCGTTGTCTGCCATGGAAACCTCCTCGTCTGCGGGCCTTGCACCCACCGTCGACCGTCGATTGCGCGCCTTCGCACCCCTTATAACTTTAGTTCACTTTGATGTGAACGCGCCCTTGAGGTTGCGCCAGCAGCAAGCATTCACAGGAGCAGGCAGCTACAATGAATATGTGCTGAGTATTCTCGTCATTGGATGATGTTTTATGGAGCAATTCCCACAATCGAGCCCACGCGGACCGCGCCGCGCGCCCGATAACCAGGCGCCGCACGAACGCCCGCGCGCCGACCGCCGCACCGGCGAGTCGCGACGCGGCCCGAGCCCGCATCGAACGCCCACCAACAAGGACGCCCATGCAGCCAAGACCAACACCGGCGCCACACACTCGTCCGCTACCGACAAGCAGGCACCCGCTCGTCCCAAGTCCCGCTACATTCCTGCGCTCGACGGCCTGCGCACGCTTGCCGTCGTCGCGGTGGTGCTCTATCACCTCAACCTCACGTGGGCTCAGGGCGGCCTGCTCGGCGTCACGATCTTCTTTGTGCTTTCGGGCTATCTAATCACGCGCCTGCTGCTCAACGAAGTCGCCAAGACCGGACGCATCGACCTCAAGAGCTTCTGGATTCGCCGCATCCGCCGTCTGTTCCCCGCCGTAGTAACCGTCGTGGTGGTTACCTGCGCGCTGTGCACGATCTTTAACCACGTGATGCTCACCAAGATGCGTCCCGACATCCTGCCGTCGCTGCTGTTCTTCAACAACTGGTGGCAGATCGCGCAGGACGTCTCGTACTTCAACGCCTTGGGCGACCCCTCGCCGCTCACGCACTTTTGGTCGCTCGCCATCGAGGAGCAGTTCTACCTGGTTTGGCCCCCGCTGCTGCTCGCTATGGTATCCATGCACATGAGCAAGCCCAACACGCGCCGCATGGTTCTGGGCCTGGCTGCTGTCTCCGCCATCGCCATGATGCTGCTCTATAACCCCGCCGCCGACCCCAGCCGCATGTACTACGGCACCGACACCCGCGTGTTCTCGCTGCTGCTGGGCGCCTGGATGGCCTTTATCCCCGATCGCGACCTGGCGCCGGTGCGTCTCGCTCGTCGTTTGGGGCTCAATCGCCTGGCTGGCGCCGCCAAGCACGGCAAGAACGCCGAGGGCAAGCATGACGCTACGACCGACGGCGCAGCCGAGACCGTCCCGGCACAGCCGAGCGCCCTCGTGCGCTTTTGGTCCTCGCCCGCATCCATCGATGTGCTGGGCGTCGTGGGTCTGGTTGGCCTTGCCGCCATGGTCGCGCTCACCAACGGCTACACCGCGTTCCAGTATCGCGGCGGCACGCTGTTATGCTCCATCCTCACGCTCATGGTCATCGCGGCCTGCGTGCAACCCCAGGGAATGGTTGCCCGCGCACTGTCCGCCGAGCCGCTCGTGTGGGTTGGCAAGCGCTCGTACAGCATCTACCTGTGGCACTATCCGCTACTGTTGCTCATGAACCCGGTCGCCAACATCAACGATACGCCGTGGTGGCAGTACATTTTGCAGGTGTTGTTGGTGGTCGCCGTAGCCGAATGCTCATATCGCTTTATCGAGACGCCGTTTAGAAAGGGCGCCTTTGGGCGCACCGTATCCGAGTTCCGCGACGGCACCACCACGCCCGCCAACTGGGCACGCGCGCATATTCCCGTGTGCGCCACTTGCAGCATCGTGCTTGTTATCGCGCTGGGCGGCCTGATCTTTGTGCCGGAGACCTCCGCACTGAGCGGTGAGGGCGCCGAAGTCCTCAACAAGGAAGCCAAAAACACCGCGCCAACGGACCAACAGGCAGCCGACGACACCGACAAGGACAACGACGGCTTCCCCGATGGCTCCTACGACCTGCTGATGATCGGTGACTCCGTGTCGCTGCGCGCCGTTGATTCCTTTGACGGCGTGTTCCCCCACAGTCACATCGATGCCGAAAAGGGCCGCCAGTTTGATGCGGGCCGCGCGACATTTGAGGGCTATCTCCAACAGAACCTTGCCGGCAAGATCGTGGTCTTTGCACTGGGCACCAACGGCTTGGTAACCGACGACCAGATCGACGCCATCATGACCGATGCAGGAGATAAGCGTATTGTGGTGTTTGTGAACACGCGCAGCCCGCAGCCGTGGGTTGGTTCGACCAACCAGGCCATTGCCAACGCTGCCACGCGCTACAAGAACGTGCGCGTTGTCGACTGGTACGGATACAGCGCTAACCGAAATGACCTGTTCGACGGCGATGGCACGCATCTATCGACCACCGGCGTGACCGAGTATCTCAACTTGATCCACGACGCGGTCAAGAAGGACCTGCCCGTGCACCCCGAGGACCACGTCAACGACCCGCAGCCGGCAGCCGTCAAGTCTGCCACCGACGCGCTCGTCAATGCGCTCGCTCTCAAGCCGCACAAGCTGGGCACCGACAAGTAACCTGCAACGCAAACTTCCCACATCCGGAGGGGGTGCCTGCCACGGCAGGCACCCCCTCCGGATGTTAGGGACGTTCCTTATGTGCCGGCACCTAGGGACACTCCTGGCACAGCCGAGGAACGCCCTCCTTGCGACCGAATTCTGGGCGCCTCGCCACCCCGAGCGTTGTTTCCAAGCCCCACATCCGCAGCAAACAACCCAAAATCGCTCTTTTCGAGCCGACTCCAGGTCGCGCGCGCAGACGTGGTGTAAGAGCGTCCTGAGGTCCGTCGCTGCAAGTCCCGATGTTACTCCTTCTTGAGGCCGCGCTTCTCGACTATCTCGTCCACTATCTCCCTGGCGCGCC